>JAGOCT010000188.1 GCA_017998585.1 Candidatus Cloacimonadota bacterium
TCGCCAGCAAGTAAATACTCATGATCTGATTTCAATGCGAGCAAAGCATCTTCAAGATTAGTTGGGATAGACTTTAGTTCATCTTGCATTTTTTTAGGCCAGTTAAACACATTATCATCATATGGTCCATACCCAAGTTCATTTGGGTGAATTTTGTTTTTTATACCATCAAGTCCAGCCATTAATATTGCGCTCATTGCAAGGTATGGATTAGCTGTTGCATCACCTGTTCTGAATTCAATTCTTTTGCCTTCTTCAGTATGAACATAATTTGGAATTCTGATTGCTGCACTTCTGTTAGCAAGACCGTAGAACAATTTTACTGGTGCTTCAAAACCAGGTAAGAGTCTTTTAAATGAATTGGTACTTGGGTTTGTGAATGCAGTTAGTGATGCACCGTGTTGGAGAATACCACCTATAAAATAGAGTGCTTCATGAGATAAATCTGCATATCTTCCTTTTTCAAAGAAAATATTTTTACCTTCTTTTCTTAACTGGATGTGAAAGTGCATTCCATTTCCAGGCTCGTTATAGATTGGTTTTGGCATAAAAGTAGCTGTTAATCCGTATTCATGAGATACTTTTCTAATTGTATCTTTCATTATCATTACTGAGTCAGCAATTCTTGGAAAATCAGAAAGTTCAGTTTCTATTTCCTGTTGACTAGCAAGTCCTACTTCATGATGGTGATAACGTACATCTATTTTCATTTCTTCAAGATAATCTACCACTTCCTGTCTTAACTCAAAGTATCTGTCAAAGGGTGTGTCCATATGGTAGCCTTTTCTATCTTGCTGAGAGATAGCGTCACTATCATTGAACTCATCAGGAAGACAATCTTTGTTTTGACTGGATGAAAACATGTACCCTGAATTATATTTTGAATTATAAAATTCTGCTTCATCAAAGAGATAGAATTCAAGCTCTGGAATCCACAAAGACTGGTCAGCAATACCGGTCTGAGTCATATAATCCTGAGCTCTTAATGCAACACTTCTAGGGTCTTTTTTTACACCAATTCCAGTTTGTGCATCACAGATTGAACAAAGCATTCTAAGTATAGGTGTTTCGGTAAATTGATCAATCCATGCCGTTTCAATATCTGGTCTGATTATCATATCACCAGATTCAACAGCTCGCATACCTGGAATACTTGATCCATCAAATGACACACCATGAGCAAGTACATAATCGAGTCTTCTGGCAGGAAATGTAATATGATACCAACGACCTTCCAGTCCACAGTACTTCAAATCTACTGCTTTCACATCATTTTCTTCAATCATCTTTTTCAGTTCATTGACGTCCATTTAAGACCTCCTGTATTTTTTAAATAATATTTCCTAAAAGTAATTGTGTAAGATATTGTAATGGCTGATTGATAATCATCCCAAAAATAGGGATTTTAAAGATAAAAGAAACTGCCATAATGATCATAAGGATATAAGCACCTTGTTTTTCTTTGGCAGTATATTTAAAATACATTTCATCACTTAAAAAACCTCCTAGTATTTTAGAACCATCGAGCGGAGGTAGAGGTATCAAATTAAAAAGTCCAAGAGCAAGGTTAATGAATACGGAGAAGTAAAGAAATTTGATTAAAAGTGATAAAAAAATAAACGCAATCCCATTGTCTAACTGATTAAGAAATCCAAAGCCGTAAACAAATCTTACCAACAGTGCAGATAATGTTGCCATAATAAAATTTGATATTGGGCCGGCTGCTGCACTGATTGCCGTTCCTGTTTTCATATCTTTAAAATTGTACGGATTAATAGGTACAGGTTTTGCCCACCCGATATGAACTACCAATAACATGATTGCTCCTATCGGATCTAAATGTGATATGGGGTTTAGTTTCAACCGACCTGCCCTTTTAGCTGTATCATCTCCAAGCCAGTATGCACTGAGTGCATGAGAATATTCATGAATGGTGATGCTCATTATTACAACAATCACCTGTATGCTAATACTTACTATATCCACAATCTTTATCCTTTAATCAACTTTAAAAATTTTCGTTTTCCAACTTTGATAACGACTTCTTCACTGATTTCTAATTGCAAATTCTCATCTGTAATTTTTTCGTTATTTAAACTGACTGCACCTTGTTTAATCATTCTTCTTGCTTCACTGCTGGAAGTGCATAGTTTGCTGTCTGTCAAAAGTTTAATAATCCAGACCGGCATTTCAGTTAATATCAAGGTTTCAATATCTGTTGGTATTTCTTTTTGACTGAATATCTTGTTAAATTCGTTTTCTGCATTTTGCGCAATTTCTTCTCCATGGTAAAGACTTACAATTTCTCTTGCCAGTCTTTGTTTAATGTATTTTGGATTAGCTCCTGAATCAATATCATCTTTAATCTTGTTAATCTCATCTGGATCAACTTTGGTTGCATAATTAAAGTAGTTTAAAATCAGATTATCAGGTATTGACATCACTTTACCATATTTATCAGAAGGCGTATCAAATACAGCGATATAATTATTGAAGCTTTTTCCCATTTTTCTGGTTCCACATGTACCTAAAAGAATAGGGGAAAGAATCGCTACCTGCTGATCCATATTATAGAATTTTTGCATATCACGCCCTGAAAGAATGTTGAATTTTTGCTCAGTTGCACCTAACTCAATATCAGCTTCAATTGCAACAGAGTCATATCCTTGAAGGAGAGGGTACATGATTTCGTGCATAAAAAGAGGATTTCCTGATTCCCATCGTTTTCTAAAAGTATCATGTGCCATGAATTGGGCAAGAGTAAATTTTGATAACAACTTGATTACATCCATTAACCCCAAATTTCCGAACCATTCTGACTGATATCTGATCTCAGTTTTTTCTCTGTCAAGAACAGTAAATAATTGTTCCATATACTTTTCGCTATTTTTTTTTACTTGTTCCTGAGTTAAGGGTGGTCTTGACTCATCTCTGCCGGTTGGATCACCAATTTGGGCAGTATAATCGCCAATTATGATGACTCCAGTATGTCCAAGATCCTGGAATTCTCTCATTTTTCTGATAGGAACCAAATGTCCAATATGAACATCATAGCCTGTAGGGTCAATACCATACTTGATTCTAAGTGGTTTTCCTGTTTTTATTGATTTTTCAATTTTTTTGATTAATTCATCCTGAGGTATAATTTCTTCGACCCCTTTTTTTATCATTTTCAATTGTTCATCTAAGTTTTTCATGATGACTCCCTAAATATTAAATAACGTGCCAATACTTGCATTTCTGTTTTATTTGTCAATATAATTCGCAATAATCAATCATTATTTTTAATTTTTGGTCATAAGATCAGAATTTTCAATGATTACTTTTATGGCATAGCCCTTGCAAAAATACTAATAGAAATTTGAATATGTGAGGGCAAGATGAAAAAGTTTCAGTTTTCCCTGGAAAAAGTACTGGAAGTCAAAGAGATTGAAGAAAAGATACTTCAAAAGGACCTCTTACTGATACAAAAGGACATCATTGATCAAGAGAATAAAATTCTTGATATTCAAGAAAAAATTTCTCAGGAGAGAATAAATTTATCATTATTAAATCAACGAAGTACTGATTCTGCAGAAATGATGATGCATTACAAATATTTGGATAGTTTGCATAAAAGATTAGAGTTGTTTATGACTGAATTAAAAACTTTTATTGTAAAAGAAGAAAAAATTAAAAGTATGTTAGTGGTTAAATCTCAGGAAAAGAAGTCATTAGAAAGATTAAAAGAAATAAAATACGACGAGTTTCAAAAGAATTATAAAAAACAACAGCAAATTGTTCTGGATGAAGTTTCAATACAGAATTTCAGGATGAAACAGGATAGTCATAAATGAAAAAAGAAGCTCTGGTCTATATTTTTATCTTTATCTTATCTTTTGCTTTAACTAGTGCGACACTTTTTTTTATGACCAAGAATAAGAAGAATGTAAGTGTACCTGCTGATAGTTTGAAAAAGGAAGCAAAGAAAGATAGTACCAGTGAAGATATATTTAAAAATGTAAAACCGGTAGAGAAAAAGAAAGAAAAAACTATAGAAAATAATTATTCTGATGATGAAAAGCTACTTATGAGTCTTGTAGAAAAAATTAAAAATATTCATGGTATTAAGTCTGAAGAGCCTCTAAACAAAGAAGAACAAGATAAACAATGGGCTAAAGTAGATTCCACTTTAAAAGCATTAAAAGATGAAGTTCGTATTTATAAAAAAAACAAGGATCAAATGGCCAGAGAAATTGGAGAATATAAATCATCTCTAAGAAAAAAGGATGAAGTTATAAAAAATCAAAATGCAAGAATAGCAGAATATGAAAAGAAAATTACTACCCTTAAATCTGAATATGAAGAAGAAACAAGACAACAAAAATCTAAAGAAAGCGCTGATAACTTAAAGTCAGTTGCTAAAATATATAACAACATGGATCCCAAAAAAGCAGCTGATTTTATACAGAAAATGCCAGTAAATAAGGGATTAATGATTCTTAAATCATTAAATCAAAAAAAAGCAGCTAAAATTCTTGCTGCAATGCAACCTCAAATGGCAGCAATTTATACACAAAAAATGGCCGAATAGGAGAGTGTTTTATGAAAACTCTGGCAACTAAACAACCTTCAAACAACACTTTTTATCTAAAAATTGATCAGAATAATTCATTAAATAAATCAATTGGATTAAA
>JAGOCT010000189.1 GCA_017998585.1 Candidatus Cloacimonadota bacterium
TAAAAATATCAAGGAAGCTGTCTTTGGCAATTTCAGATACTTTAATCTTGCAGAAGCTTTTGAATTTGAGTTAAAACCACTGAGTGCATTATCAGGTGCTGGATTTTCTTACCAGATGAAGCTCAACAGAATTACCGATTTGGAAATTTTCAGAGACAATCAATTGAGAGAGCTGATTCAGTCTCTTTTTAATACCGAATTCGTATTTTTAAAAAACAATGAAAAATTATGCCTGAATAAACTAAGTGGTCAGATTAACGATATGAATGATCCTGAACCAGAACATCAGATTATACTGGAGGTGTCTAATAATGGATTTTTATTGAGTGACCCGACTCATCATATCGTAAAGGTAAATTTGAATGATCAAAATATGAACGAGCTGGAACGGTTTAAAATTCTGATGACCTAGATTAAGAAAATTTTCGCAAGCAGGTAGCTTAGAGTACAACATTTTTCTGCAAGCAAGATGCTTACAGTACGATTGTTTCAAGCGGGTAGTTTAGGGTGCGGTATAAGAGGAAATTAATGTTTTTAAAAATATTTAAAAATTACTTTTGGAAGATGATCATCATTACAGGTATAATTTTCATCTCAGAATGGTCTTTATTATGGGGTTTTCAGGATATCAAAATGGAAGCTCAGGCACAAAGTGAAGCGAAAGCCCTCTCAAAACTGGATGCCAGGCTTATTGAAGAGTTTAGCCGTCAGATATCTGAACATAAAGTAATGTTGTTTGCAAATTATGGTTTGATTTGGCAAAAATCTGGTCAGGATATATCTTATAGCCATTATAAAAAAATTTTTAAAGAGCCTGGCAGAATTCAGGTCAGTAAACAAAATGATACTTATATTGCAAAATGCGAGATAGATGCCCAAATAATAAAAGATGAGGTTGCTAATATAAGTAAACTTCATTATGAAAAGGCTATGCAATATTTCAGAGAATTCGAGCGTTTTGCTTTTTATTCTTCACAGTTTGTATATTATCAAAAGTTGATTATTCAAGCTACAGATGAAATGATAAATTGTATTGAACTGGAGAAAGAAGAGCAGGCTAATGCTTTGAATGTATTTTTAAGATTTGCACATTTTTTAAGGCAGTTTACTTTCATTACGCCTCAATCTTACGTTGTGGCTGAAGGTGCAAGTTCTGTGAGTAATCCGGTCGGTTTTAAGCTATATTTTAACCATTCTGACGAGAAAATACCTTTATGCAATATTCCAATAACTGTGGAATATCCAGATAAAACAGTTCTTTATCAAACAGACCAGAATGGATTTTGTGAGATTAAAAAAGTTGAAAACAAAGTTATCCGTTATCATATTCATACTGAACAGATATTTCCTTTGGATTATATCCAAAATCCATTGTTTATCCGTCAGTTTATAAAACAATATCTACATGAAACAAAAGGTAGTTTTTTAATAGAATCCATTAAAAAAAATGGTCTGGTGATTCGCTCAGAAGAATTCAAACATGACGAATTGAGTTTTTTGTCAGGGTATTATTATCAGAGAGGTTATGTTTTTTCATCTGAAGAGAACCGTGAGACCCACATTCTTCAAGTGAAGCTGATAATCGAAGAGGACAGACCGCTTCATATTGGAGGGTATTATATGAAAGGCTATATAAAGGTTCAAATCATTAAAGAGGATGGAGAAATCATTGATAGTTTCAAAACATCTGCAAACGAATATATTAGTACAAAAGACAGAACGGTTGCGAAAAAAAACCTCCGTAATATCCTCTTAAAAGAATTAAAAAAAAGTTATAAACAGTGATTTTTTTTATTTTAATCAGGAAGGGAGCTCTACTAAAGGAAGCTGAATGATAAAAGAAGTGCCTTTGCCTTCTGATGAATTGACAGATATGCTTCCCTTATGTAATTCTATTAGTCTTTTAACAATAGACAATCCTAGTCCGAAAGTCATTTCTCCTTCAGTTCCTTTTCTTTTGGCTTTAGTAAATTTTTCAAAAATATGAGGTAACATCTCTTCACTGATACCAATACCAGTATCTTGAATTTCAATCTGGCACATGCTTTCAATATGGCTAATGATTATTTTTATGATACCATTTCTGGGCGTAAATTTGATGGCATTATAAACCAGATTGCTGATTACCTGCCAAAACCGATCTGCATCAAGTTTTACCCAAAGGGCTTTTTCTGCAGACATCATCTGAATATCAATCTGCTTTGGCTGACAGGCTATTTTGAAAGAATGTAAAAAACTGCGCATAATCTCATGTATTTCAGAATCAAATAAATCAAGACAAAAGTCATCCATCTCAATCGTATTTGCTTCAAGAAGGTCTTTCAACATCTGAAGCGCTTTTTTGACAGACTGTTCAATGACATCGACATATACTTCTACTTTTGTATTCATCTCTTCAAAACGCAATAAATCAACTACTGAAGAAATCGAGCCGATAATATTTTTCAAATCATGAGAGACTATTCTTAATATTGCATCTTTTGATTTATCCAAAGAGATGAGTTTTGAGTTTGCGATACTAAGTTTTTCCTGTTGAATCTCAATCTCCTTAAAGGCATTTACTAATTCAACATTTCTCAGACGGTAGAGTTCTTTTTCCTGTTCTTTTTCTTTGATTCTAAAATTGGTTTCTATCTGTGCCATTCTGTCTGAAATGCGTTCTTCATATAATTTGTCTTTCAGACAGATTATCTTATTTGTAGTTTCATATGCCTCTTGATAATTACGAGTGGCATCGTAATATTCTGCCATTTTTTTCAAATAGAGCAATTCCATCTCAGTATCTTTAATTTCATAAACCAGTTTTTTAGCATTATTAAAATAATCTAAGGCAATATCGAACTTTTCTTTATGAACATAAATTGCACCTAAATGAATAAAAGCGGTACAGAGTGTCTTATTCAGATTTAGTTCAATTGAGATATTAATTTGTCTTTCAATATATGAGATGGTTTTTTCATATTCTCCTTTTTCGAGCAGGATATTGCTGATATTACTGAGAACGACTGCCAGTCCGCGTTTGAAGCTATATTTGTCCCAAATGTGAAGTGCTTTTTTATAATATCCCAAAGCTAAGACAAAATCATTTTTATTTCTTTTAAGGTTAGCAATGTTATTAAAAACAGAAGCCTGTCCCAGTTCATCGCCAATCTGCCGTTTGATGGCGTAGGCTTTTTTATAATATTCATAGGCTTTTTCATTATCTTTAAGTTTATTGTAAACACTTCCAATATTCAGAAACTGTTCTCCTAAAAGTTTCGTTTCATTGTTTTTTTCAGAAAGATCAATTGCTTTGTAAAAGTGTTCCAGAGAAGTAAGATTATCTCCCTGTCCAGATAATATGATACCCAGATTGGAATGACACTTTATCAGTCCAAAAACATCATTATCTTCATCATAATAACGTAATGCTTCTGTCAGATATCTTTCAGCGAGCGGATAATTAGACTGAATGGAATAAACAGTTCCTACAGCCCTACAGGCATTAGCAATTCCCTTTTTATAATGAATCAGTTTTGCTTTATCGAGTGCCTGTAAAGACATATTCAGAGAATCCTGATTTTGATTTGATTTCCAAAGAATTTCTGATTGTGAAATCATCTGGTTGATATCCTGAATCAACTGATCATCATAAAAAGTATCGTCTGTCATTCATGCTCCTTTTCTTCAATGTATTTGCGAAGATTCAAAGAGAATGAGAAGGCAGAGCCTTTCTCACTGGTAGAATCCAGAAAGATATAGGATTTCATAAGTTTTGCCAGTTTCGATGCGATTGCGAGTCCTAAGCCAATACCATTGTATTCACGGGTGAAACTGCCATCGGCCTGAACAAAAGGCTCGAATATGCTGTTCTTTTTGTTATCTGGGATACCAATACCTGTATCTCTAAATGAAAATTTAATAACAACATAATTCTCATCTAGATCAGTAAGACTGAGAATAAACTTAACATGCCCTTTTTTAGTGAATTTAAAGGAATTATCAAGTAGTTTTGAAACAATAATCTTGATTTTATTCATATCTCCGTAAACAAGGGGCAATTGCTCAGGGATATCGACTTCAAAGTCAATTTCCTTAGAAGACATATAGTTTTTTCTAATATCATTGATTAGAAGTTTCAAATCCATTGGTAACAGATTTAAAGATACTTGCCCACTTTCCAGCTTTGAAAGCTCGATGATATTATTGATGACTTTTAGTAACTGGTCACTGGCATTCAAGATATGTTGATTAAAATAGCGGGATTCTTCATCCAGTTCTTTCTTTTCAAGTAAATTGGAAAAGCCTTTAATCGTACTTAATGGCGTTCTGATTTCATGTGAAATGATTGATAAAAACTCAATTTTTGCTTTATTAGCTTCCTGAGCAGATACTAGGGCTTTTTCCTGTTCCGATATATCAAGCAGAATAACAATATTGTTGATTTCATCTCCAATAAACTGCTTCATAAGTGTTTTAAGAAAATATCTTTTTTCCTGTTGGTGAATAAGACACAACTTGTTAAACTGCTGTTCTTTTTCAGTTTTAAATTTCAGAGTGAAAACCAGATTTGAATCAGACAAAGTCTCTATCTTTGAACCAATTATATTTTCTGTACTTGCTATCGAAAACATTTTTTGAGCATACTGATTGAAAACACTTATTTCTTCATTTTCTTTAAAAC
>JAGOCT010000190.1 GCA_017998585.1 Candidatus Cloacimonadota bacterium
CTATATATATATATATATATACTTAGCTTGTTTTCTGTGTTTTCCGGACTGTCTGTACCAGGAGATAAGAATAAATTTACTTAGATATTCTTCTACTTAGAATTTTAAAAATAGAAAGGAGAATATTATGAGTTTTAAGAGAATAATCTTGATGATAATGCTAATTATAATAAGCAAATCTGTTTTAAATGCAGGTTCCGTAAATGGGGAACCATTGGATCCAATGATTTTTGAACTTGTTAATGACAGAATCAGATCTACTCCGGCAGTTGATCCTGACGCCAGGATTAGTGAAAACAAATTTTATGTTTCTACCTTTGGTATTGTAAAATACCTGCCAGAATATAATCGTCGAGTTCCGAATCCAACTTCAGGGAAGTTAGTACGCTTTAATATATCAAATGGAATGATTCCTCCTCTTTGGTCATTTACCCGAGATCCTTTGATTCATGAATTAGAGTTTTGGAATAATGAAAGTTTAAACTACTATACTGTAAACGACTTTTCACGACTTTCGACTGACCCAAACTTTCAGGGCACATTTACTTATTATAATGGATCAAATGGAACAAAATACAACTTACGATACGATAGTGGAACTGGATTTTGGACCAGCCCCGTGTTTTATAAATCTTCAGAGAAAAAAAATGTTATTTTACTTAATAAAAGTGGTTGTCTGATGAGTATTGATGTCTCAGATGATTTAACAATAGAAATGAATTGGAAGTTAAATTTACGAGAAAATGAAAACTCTCAGAATGCTTACAAATTCGAATTTATGGCAACTCCGGTTTTAGTAGGTAATAAACTATATATCGCTGGTCTTCAAAAAGTCCATATTGTAGATTTCAATCAATACAGTGCCAATCTTTTAACAATACCTTGTCCTGAGATGAGTCCTGATGACTATTTTGAATTTCCGATGTTATATGACACCCAGGAACAAAATGATAAGGTATTTTATGCTGTCTCACATTTTGGCAATGTTTATGAGATTAATGGTCAATCAGTAATTAAAGTTCAAACAAACCCTACTCAAATTGGAGAAGTAAGCTCAATGCCCTGGATAGACAGTGATGGAAACATATATGTTGCCGCTAAATATAATAATGATTCAAGAGTTTACTATTTTAATCAGAAGATAAAAAAAGAATCTGCAAACATAATTGATTTCGAATATATCTCTTTGAATTCGAATTATGATATTAATGGTACAATATTATCTGACTATACAAAAACAAACTATCTGTTTCATAATGACGGGATTATATCTCTATCAGAGTATTATGATTATAACAGTGATAATGTTTCAAATTATAATTATAATGTTGATTATATTGTCAATCATCCCTATGCTAATATCACAGGTACAAAAACATTTCCGACCAATCATCCCGTATTGTTTTCTAATGAAAAACTTCAAAAAACACTTGCAGTCGGGCTTAGGAATGAAGCCAGTAGCCAGTTTTCAACAAATTATGCATCATATTATCCTGATAATACACTCACAGAGTGCTCATTAGAGAATGTCGCCATACGAATTGAATATATTAGAATCAAAGATTTGTTGTCTGATAATACTGAATATATTTCTGGTTTTACCAGATTATCGGGACATCAAAGCTGGGGAGGGCTCAACACCTACCAATCAACAACAGGTCATATTAACCTGATTTTAGGTGATGAAAACGGATGTGTTCTTTCTTATCCCTATGCAATGAATAGTAGAGTAGTTGCATATGACCCGACGGTATCCATTGACAATCCGGTAAGTCCTTACAGAGGAAATTCTAAATTTCTTGGAAAACCTGAAAATGTAATTGACTTAGCTGTTAAAGAGCAGGTGAACATTTATACATTAGATACTTTAGGCAATAATCTGGATTTTTATCTAAATGGATACAAAAGACAGGCCGTCCCTGCTCTTCTTCCTAATAGCACGGATCTTGCATATTGTGCAGTTTTTGAAAATGTTCTATCAAACAGAGATTATCAGATAGCTTATGGCCAATATTCAAGCCAGATATTTAATAATATTAATATCTCTATGGATGATTCTCCGCAAAATATTCTATTAGCAGGTAATATCGATTTATCTACCGATACAAGGCTTGATGCTTATCCCAATATGGAAGTATATATCAGATCCATTACGATACAACCAGGCGTAACATTGACCTTCTCTGATAATGCAATATACAATATTGATACTGTTACTCTGTATCCGGGTGCATCAATTGTGTTATGTGATAATACGCTTATATCTGTTAATAATATGAGTGATTCGGGAACAATTCTAAATCCTTCAATCATCAGACTGGCAGGCTCAATGAAAAATGGTTATTTGACAGTCAATAAACAGAATGCATGGAATTTTAAATATATTGGTCAAAATGGTGATTATTTAAACTATGATATTGGATGTCTTAACAATAATGGAACAATGACATTTCAGAATTTAGAGAATACTATCAGAGTTATTCCTTCAGCAAGAATTGCGATGATTAATAATTATGGAATCGCTCAATTAATCATTAATGACTATGTATTGTTCACGGGTTCTGTGTCTAATGATTTATTGATGGGGGCAGGGGCATCCATCAAAATCAACCCTGATCAATCAGCCAATTGGGGTCATTTTTTATGGACATATCCAGGCGAAATACTTAAGGATGTATTTTCTATGGTCATTGGCTACAATGGAATGAGTGCTCCTGAAAGAGCTGTCTTTACATTGAATAGTGGATCCCTGGTGTTATTAAATGCTTCTGAAAGTACATCAGATTTAACTCGTGAAATTGCAAATTACGGTACTGTGAAGTTGACTGATGACGCGCATCTGAAAATTGCAGCAAAATCCAGATTCGTAATGAAAAACAATGCTAACCTTTTCTTGTTAGGCAGAATAAACAGTACATTGAGCGGTTCCTCTCTGCGTATTGCAGGGAGGAATGGAGAACCGGGTATCTTAGTCTTAAAGGAAAATTGTAAAATTAAGGGATCAAAACCAAGCGCTGAATCACATAGAGGTGACTTGATTGAAACAACAGAATATGGTCAGATATACGGGCTTCTGAATCAGTCTAATGAAGAATCATATACACGGGCTCTAAACAATCTTCAGATTGATACTCTTACCGGTGAAAGATGGGAGGGAATATTGATTAATTCAATGAGAGATAGTCAGGTTTCCGACACAGATTTTGAGTTAACAAATTCCAATATTTACGGTATTCAAAAGTTTATGGTCAAAGATATCAAAAATGCTTTATTCAGTAATAATACTTATAAAAATTGCAGTTATGGCGTATATGTGAATAATAATGATATGGAAGAAAGCTTAGAAGGAGATGACAATATTACAATATCTGATTGTACCTTCTTAAACAACAAATATGGCATCTATGCATATCAAAATATGGTTGGAACTGCTCCATTAAATCAGTATCTGATTAAAATGCTGATTGAAGATAGTAATTTTGGTTCACAAGATAGTCAGATTCTCAATGATTATGGCATTGCACTCCATGGAGTTGATTTTGCTCAAATCAACCGTTGTAATTTCAATCAAAACTTATACGGACTCTATGCATTAAACTCAGATTTTACAATTGGTAATATAGATGATACGAATAATGTTTCAGGATTTTATTACAATCATATAGCCGGAATTGCTGCTCATCATGCATTGGGAAATGATGCCAAAATTTATCATTGTGTTTTCTCAGAGCCAGTTGATGGTCCTGATTTCAAATCAGGGATAGGCATTTGGTTGAAAAGTGCTTCTGCAGTTATTAAGCATAATGATTTTTCAGGTCTTGACAGTCATGGAATCTTGATGTATGATTCTAATACCGGAACGAATATTAGACATAATACACTTTTGAATAATAAAGGATGTGAGATGATAGGTGACAGTAATTCTTTATCTGGGATTAGAAATGGAAGTAATGTGTTTGCCGAAAATTCGAGTACGATCAATACGATATTACCGGATGACCCTTTTGATAAAGAAGAGATTGAACGCTGGAATCAATATTTTCTGGCGAATCTGAGCCGGTCAAAAGCTGAAGTTTATGGGAATATTTTTAATTCTGGAGAAGTTGACTTCTTGTTAAGGCTGTACCCTGATGAATCATTCTATGATTACTGGGGAACAAATCCGGATCCGGTTATGACATTGGTAAATCAGGGAGTCAGTCAGTTTTATCAAGGAGCATGGGACTCTTCCATTGCAACGATGAAAGCGGTTGTGGAGACTTATCCGGATTCAGTTCAAACAGAGTTTGCGCTGGAATATCTGTATTTAATCACAAAGGCAATCGATGCAGATTTTGATGCTCTGCGAGTCTATCTTGATCAGAAGATTAACAGTGAGGATTTAGCCGTTTATCTGAAAAAAGAACAGGTTAAGACAAAGACTTATATCTCAGAAAAAGATTATCCTACGGCGATTGAGAGATTACAGCTGATTTTAAATAACCCTGAAACTGTTGCAGATTCATTGTTTGCCTTAGTGGATCAGGCCTATTGTCTGATGAATCAGAATACTAATCAGAGTAAAATGGCTGAAAACATCACTCAGCGTAGTCTTAACTTTAATAAGTATCTGGATTTGATGTGCAATTTATCCCGTGTCAAAGAAATTGGTATGAG
>JAGOCT010000191.1 GCA_017998585.1 Candidatus Cloacimonadota bacterium
GTTGCAAATGCCAGACCAAAACTGATACTGACTGCCATTGGTCTCCAATCCTGAGATGCGGATGAGGTTGAGAATACCATTGGCAGAAGACCTGAAATGGTGGTAATAGTGGTTAGTTGATTGGTCTGAGTCTGGTTGCCCCTGCATTGATCAGAGAGTGCCAACGATCAACTCCTTTTTCTCTTTCTTTATTGATAAAATCAACCAAGATAAGCGCTGCATTTACCACGACACCTGATAAGGCAACGAAAGAGATGACTGTATTCATGGAGAAGGGCAATCTGGTTATCAGAAGACCCAATATAACCCCTATAAATCCAAAAGGTATGGTTATCATTACAACAAGCGGTTGCACATAGGATTTGAACTGGGCAGCAAGAATTGTGAAAATTAACAGGAGAGCAACAATTAAGGCTCGGAACAGAGAGCGGTAAGATTGGTTCTGTTGTTCCACAACGCCACCAAATTCTATCTGATAGCCAGGGAATCTTTGCTCAAAATTTGACAAAACTCCTTTTTCAGAACCAAATTTGTTGCCAACCAGGTATGTTACGACCTCACCTGATGTTCTTTTCTTTCTTTTTCCATTTTCTTCATAAAATGAATTATTTCCTGTGATCGTGATGATTCTTTTTCGATCTCTATGTTCAATTAATGCGAGACCTGTTGTCAGATCAAAGTCAGCTACTTCTGACAACTGTACCAGAGAGCCTGATTTGGTACGAATTCTAAGATATTTCAGATCTTCCATATCATTGATTTGTTCTTCTCTGACTCTTAGGATAATATCATTTTCATCAAGCCCCATTCCACGATAAATTGAAACAGTTGAACCATAAGAAGCTGTTCGTACTAATGATGCTACCTGTGCGATTGATAAACCATAAAGGCTTAGTTTGTCTTCTTTTGGAATGATTCGTATTTCTTTTTTACCTGGCTTAAATGAGTCTTCAATATCGCTGACTCCTGGTAGTCTGCTCAGTTCTGTTTTTATAATTTCTCCTATGTATTCCAGACGTTCAAGGTTATCTCCCTTAATTCTGATTTCTACATCCTGACCGGTAGGTGGACCTTGCCTTCCTTCAGAAAAACGATAAGAGTATAGCTCTGGCAATTTGTCCAGATACTCACGAATACTTTTTTTAATCTTTTCATGTCCATATTTCATATCTTCGATTTCTTTTAAATCGATTCTGAGTTCAGCATTAGAAGTTGCCTGTTCTCTCTGATTGTTAAGTCGCATTTGTCCAACATCAGTTACAATCGCTTCAACATCTTCTTTTTCGGGCATGGTTAGAATATAGTTTTCTACTTTTGAAACCATCTCGTTTGTTTTATCAAGGTTTGTACCAACAGGTGTCTGGAGTTTTAATACTAATGTTTTTGCTGGTCTTGCAGGGAAAAATTCAAAACGAACCCATCCAAATGCTAGAACGGCTAATGAGAAAATGAGCATCACAAAAATGATCCCTATAGCCTGGGCACGATGGCATAGAACAAAGCGAAGTGCTTTTCTGTATTTTTTTTCTATATTGGCATAGAAATGCTCAGAGCGTTTTGTTTCACCACTGAGTTCCTTCGTAAATTGGACAATATGCGCCGGTAAGATTACTATACTTTCAACAAGAGAAGCTAAGAGAGCAGTTGTTACAACGATTGGAAATACAGCGATAAATTTACCCATGATACCTTCTGTCAGCAGAATTGGCATAAAGGCCGCAATTGTAGTCAATGTAGAGGCAAAGATAGGCCACATCACTTCATTTGTTCCTGTGATAACTGCTTCCTGTAATGATTTACCCATTTCTACATAGCGATACACATTTTCAATAATTACAATGGCATTATCGACAATCATTCCAGTTACCAGTACCAGGGCAAATAAGCTCATGTTGTTCATAGTAATATTGGTAAAACGGAGAAATACAAAGGTTAACATAAAACTGAAAGGAATACCCCAGGCTGCCAAAATGGCGTTTCGCCAGCCAATGAAAATCCATAAGACTATAAATACCAGAATTACGCCTGACATTGCATTTGAGCCCAGTGTATTGATACTATTGTTAACATCAATTGAACCATCATTTCTGACCTGAGCTTTTAATCCAGGTACTGTCTTCTCATATTCAGCTACCTTTTCTCTTACTTCTTTCATCACATCAATAATATTGCCTTCTTCTTTTTTGAAGATAGAAAGAGAAGTCGATTGTCTGCCATTAAGTTTGGAAATAACGGTTTGTTCCTGTAATGTATCCTTGATCGTAGCTACTTCACTTAGTTTGATTGATCTGCCATTACTATCCATTCGAACATTTAGATTTACAATTTCATCTACATTTTTAAATTCGCCCATAGTTCTGATGATAAATTCAGCTCTTCCAAACTTAACCGTTCCGCCTGGAACATTCATGTTTCTGGTTTTGATTGCTGAGCTGATTTCATCAAGAGAAATTCCATACTGATTGAGTTTACTGATATCTGATTCAATCCAAATTTGTCTTTCTCTTGTACCATTTATTTCAACTTTAGAAATGTTTTTAATATTGAGAATCTCATCCTGTAGGTTTTCAGTAATATCTCTAATCGTATTACCTGAGAAATCTCCACTGAGCGCTACGTCGCATATTGCATTGACCTCACGCATATTCAATCTAACCAGAACCGGATCTAATGCATCTTCAGGTAAATCTGTGACTTTGTTCATTTCTTCGTTTATATCTGTCCAGCATTCATCCGGGTCTGCGTTGGGTTCAAATGTAACATATACTGTTGCTCTGCCTTCTTGTGAAGATGAGGTCATATAATCTATATTCTTTACATTTTGAATCTGATCTTCTATCTTTTTTACGACCAACTGTTCCATCTCAGCCGGAGATACACCAGGGTAGTAAACCATTATAATAGCCGCTCCAAAATCCACTGCAGGGGATTCTTCCTTTGGTATTTCAATAATTGTCATTATGCCTAGTATAAATACTACGATCATGAGCATATTGACCAGAACTTTATTATCTACTGAATGTTGTGCTATAGACATTTAAAACTCCTTATGCCCTTAATTACGGACTGTTACTTTTGTCCCTGTTTCAAGATTTTCTAAGCCTTCATATACGATTCTTTCTCCAGCTTTTACTCCGCTGGTGATAATGACATTTTCATTTACTTTACTTCCCAGTATTACTTCTCTTCTTTGTGCAATATCTTTCTCATCTACTATGAAAATGTAGCTTTTATCGTATTCTTGAATAATGTTATTCAGAGAAGTATAGATGACATTTTTATAGGTTTTACTGAGAATTTTAGCTTCAATCACCATGCCTGGTAAAAGACTATGAGTGCCTGCTAAACTGATTTCAACAGGGTAATTGGCTGTACCGGAAATCGGTTTTAATCCGACACCGCTAATAACTCCCTGATAGCTTTTTTCATCAATTTGATAATAAATATCAACAGGAGAATTCTGTTTAATTGATCTGATGTATGATTCTCCAACACCTGTCTTGATTATTAAAGATTTTGTGTTAACAATACCCGCAATTTTAGTCCCCTGAGTGATGGTTTGTCCTGTTTGAACAGGCAAGTCCACAATCTGACCACTTACTGGTGCTGTAAACTGGGAATTTTCAAAGGCTTTTCTGGCTTGTTCTACTCTTGCTTTTGCCCCTTCCAGGTTAGCATAAGCATTTTTAAATGCACTCTTAGCATTGTTATAATCACCTTGTGATATCTTTTTCTCTTTAAAAAGTTCTTCAGATGATTTAAAGCTGAGATCAGCTGATTCATACGAAGCTTCTGCAGCTATCAGGGATGCTTTTGCTTGTTTTAAAGAACTTTCATAATCTGAATTATCCACTCTTCCAAGTGCAGTTCCTTTATCAACCCAGTCTCCCAGTTTCTTGTACATTTCAATTATTTTTCCAGAGGTTTCTGAAATGAGAACGATATCATTTTTTCCTTCCAATGTGCCAGTTACTTTAATGTATTCATTTAAGTTTCTGAGCTCTGCTTTTTCAAGTAAAACAGGGAATTCACGAGAAGTTTCCAATTTAGGGCTGCGTTTCTGAGTCTCCTGTTTTTTTGAACAGGAAATACTAAAAAATGCTAAACTTAATATGAATGCTATTACTGTAATTTTTATTGCATTAAGAGACATGTTTACTCCTTTATTAATTTTTTAATAGTGTTTTTAACGTTTCATCAGAATCAGAGTTAATCACTTGCATTAATGCAGATTTTGCTCTTAAAATGTTGTAGATTGATGAAATATGTTGGGTACGGGCATTATTGATAATTACATCTGCATCCAGCATTTCATTTGCTGATAAGAGGTTGTTCTTAAAACGAACATTTTTTTGTTGCCAAAATTCTTCTGCATATTCTAAAGAGAGTTTCGCTGATTCGTAAGACTGAATGCTGGTAATCAGACTTAAAAGGGAAGACTGAACTGCCAGGTGGATACTTTTTTCTGTGGTATCCATTTGATATGTTGCTTTTCGAACAGCACTACGGCTTTTTTTTGTTGCAGAATAGTCATCAATGACAGGAAAGATTGGGATGGATGCTGATAGTACCAGTGTTCCCTGATCACCGAATTTATCTTGGAAATCGTATTTTTGCCAACCTTGAGTATATGACAGGTTAAC
>JAGOCT010000193.1 GCA_017998585.1 Candidatus Cloacimonadota bacterium
AAGGTTCAATATCAATATACAACAATGCCTTACAATAATGGATTTATTATAGTTAGATATATTGAATCCTCAGAAATCAATCAGGATGCTTCATTTGAAGAATTAAAACCAGAAATAGAACAAGCTATCATTAAAGAAAAAAGAAAAGATATTTATAAAAATCTGATTCATGATATCAAGTCAGAATCAAATATCGTAATATCATTATGAGGTTTAAGATGAAAAAAATGACTTTAATCATACTGTTATCTTTCTTTACTACAATTCTTTTTGCTACAAAAACCGATTATATTATAGCAAAAGCTGGTAAAGATATTATTATGAAATCTGATTTACAAAAACAGATAATCCAGATGAAAAATGCAAAAGTTTGGGCTTCAGATACAACAGCTGAAACTGTTTTAAATGATATGATAGAAGCTAAGATTATCTTGGTTAAAGCACGAGAAATTGGCATTAAACCAGATGAACAAAAGATAAAAAACATTGTTGATAAACAACTTGCTTCAGTTAAATCGCAGTTCCCTGATGAATCGATGTTCTTTAATGAGTTAAGAAAAGCCGGTTTAACTGTCAGTGATTTAAAAAAGTATTATGAAGATATGTTAACAGATCAACAACTTAAAGAGCAACTGATTCAAACACAGATCAGAAAAAAAGTTCAAGTAACTGATAGTGAGATTAAACAATATTTTGAAGATAATAAAGAAACAATTCTTAAGGATTTAAAAAAATATAAGATATCACTTATATTGAGAAATGTAAAAGCAAGTGATAAAACCAAAAAAATGGCTTTTAATAAGACTCTGGAAATACAACAGAAAATCAAAAAAGGGCAGAAATTTACTGTTTTAGCTAAAGAAATGAGTGATTGTCCTAGTGGTCAAAATGGAGGTGATTTAGGTTGGTTTTCAAGAGGAATGATGGTTAAACCATTCGAAGATGCTGCTTTTAGTTTAAAACCAGGCGAAATATCAGAAGTCGTGGAAACTCAATTTGGTTATCATCTGATAAGACTGGAAGAAGTTAAAGGAGATGAAATCAGAGCGAGTCATATTCTGGTTAAAACTGATCCGAATCAGGAAGATTTTGATAACGAAAAAACTACCATGGATTCTTTATTAAAAAGGATAAAAACGGGTGAAGAGTTTAGTAAAATTGCTTCAGCATATTCTGAAGATGATTCTTCTAAAGTGAAAGGTGGAGTGATTGGTTATTATTCTGTCAGTGAATTTCCTGAACTATTTTCTGAAGAGATCGCATCAATTAATGACAATGAAGTGTCTAATGTGATTCATCATGAGAATACATTTTATATTTTTAAAAAGGACAGAATTGATGATCATGAATCCGGTTATGAAGATTTTAAAGAAAACATTCGTAATTATCTTATGAGTAAGAAGCAAACAGAATACTATCATAAATGGATTCAACAAATAAAAACAGAGTTTTATATTTTTATCTATCAGGACAGATTAAATGAGTTTAGTCAGGAAATTAATTAATCAATTATCCCTTTATATATCCACCTGTTCAGGTGTTGGATATATTCCTTTTGCACCAGGAACTTTTGGTACATTATTTGCCATGTTAATTTGGTTTTTAATACCAGATTATCTATTTTACAATGCTACTGATAGTCATATATATTATCAGGAATTTATATATATGTCAGTCATTACCTTATTTTTAACTTTAATAGGTATTTATTCTTGTAGCAATGCTGAAAAACAGTTAACACATGATGACCCAAAGATTGTTTTTGATGAATTAGTAGGATATATGATTTCAGTATTGTTTTTACCCAAAACATTGTCAATAACACTATATGCTTTTATTTTATTTCGAGTTTTCGACATTGCCAAACCTTTTCCAATCAAACAAATTCAGAAGTTAAAAGGTGGGCTTGGTATCATGATAGATGATGTTGTAGCAGGTATATTTAGTAATATTTTATTACAGATTTTAGTATTAATTTATCCAAACTTTTTTAAATAAATCAAACAGGAGAAAAAATGAATCAGTTAATATTAGCTCAGGCAGCACAACCAGGAACAGCAGCTTCCTTATTGAATATGGTTATTCCATTTGCTTTAATGTTTTTTGTGATCTATTTCTTTATGATCAGACCACAGGCAAAAAAACAAAAAGAACATCAGGCTATGCTGGATAGTCTTCAAATCAATGATAAAGTTATCACATCCAGTGGAATTATTGGTGTTATTGTCAATATTAAGAGTGATAAAAATATCATTGTTGTACGTGTTGATGATACAACCGGAACAAGAATAGAATTTCAAAAAAGCTCAATCGTAGGTAAAGTATCAAATGAATAGAAAAGCAAAACTCTTAGATATACATATTTATGGGGATAAGGTTTTAAGAGAAAAAGCAAAACCTGTTGAGTCATTAACTCAAGAAATAAAAGATTTTATTGATGATTTAACTTATACCATGTATGAGAGAGATGGTGTAGGACTAGCAGCCCCACAAGTTGGTATTTCTCTCCGAATTTTTGTTTGTGATCCAGAATGGTCAAAAACAGAAAAAAAGAATCCTTTAGTTCTTATAAATCCCAAATTTATGGATATGGAAGGAGATACTACTTACGAAGAAGGTTGTTTAAGTATTCCTGGAATATATGAAAAAGTGAAGCGATATTCCAAAGTCAAGATAAGCGCTTATAATGAAAACTGGGAAGAAAAAATATACGAAGCTGATGATCTTTTTTCAATTGTATTACAACATGAAAATGACCATCTGGATGGTATTCTATTTACCGATAAAATACCACAGTTACGAAAACTCATTATCAAAAAACAACTTAAATTAATTGAATCTAGCACTGATGAAAACGGAAAAAATATCAAAAATGATTAAAAAAACAATATTTGTGGGAACACCAGAGTTTTCTGTTCCCACTCTTTTAGCTTTGACAGAATCTGAGTTTAGACCTGAATTAGTTATAACACAACCAGACAGACCTAAAGGAAGAAAGTTAATTTTAACCCCTCCGCCTGTAAAAATCATCGCTTTGGAAAAAGGTTTAAAAGTAATTCAACCCGAAAATATCAATTCAGAAGAAGTCATTTCTATGCTTAAATCATTTCAACCTGATATCATTATTACAATATCTTATGGTGGCTTTATTGGTAAGGAAATCAGAAAAATTCCACCTTACGGCGTTATTAATATCCATCCTTCTATATTACCTAAATACAGAGGAAGTACTCCTATACAGACTGCCATTATAAATGGAGACGATGAAACTGCTATTACTATCTTCAAAATTACTGCTAAAATGGATGCAGGTCCAATTTTATTTCAAAGAAGATATCCAATAAAATCTGATATGAATTTTACCCAATTGGATGATTTTCTTGCATCCAAATCAGCTGATGATCTTTTAGATTTTCTCAGATATGCAGATAAATTAGTTTCAATAGATGATTATAATCGGATTATGACAACGCAATGTATTGATAATGCGAGTTATACATCCAAGGTTGCACGTGAAACTTTACGAATTAACTGGCATCAGGAAGCTAATATTATTTATCATTTTATCAGAGCCTTTAGTGAAAGTCCTGGTGCGTTTACTACATTTAGAGAAAAAGAACTTAAAATATTAAAAACTTCTATTAGTTCTTCTCACTCCAAACAATGTCCTGGAACTCTTTTTTATGACAAATCAGAAAATCAATTACTAATTTCAACCCAAAGCAATGATTTGATTATTAATCAAGTACAACCACAAGGCAAAAAGATAATGAATATTCATGACTTTATTAATGGATACAGAATACAAACAGGAGACATTTTTATCTAATGGATTTTGAAATTAATACCAAAGGAAAAGGATTATTTTTAACTTTATCAACAATAAGTCTGATAATAATCATGGCTTTGACAACTATTCTCTGGTTCTTTATTTCACCTCGACTTCATGAAATTCATTTTTATTTCGCTAAAACTGTTCTCTATTTGTTAAGGGCATTTTATCTGATAATCATTTCAGGTATTGTTTTTCTATATATTACCTGTTTTCTTGAAAAGGTCTTCAAATTTGCTTTGCCTTTCGTTAGAATTTCTATCAATTTTCTTTTTCCTATTACGGTATTATTGGGAAAAACACTTTCTATTCCAAAAGATAGGATTAGAAATTCTTTTGTTTTTGTTAATAATTCTTTTATTAAGGCATATAAGAAATTGTATAATCCTTCTGATGTATTGATACTTTTACCTCATTGCTTACAAAATACAGACTGTAAATATCGTATCAATCATCATATTGAAAATTGTGTATCTTGTGGTAAATGTGATATTGCATCTCTTAAAGCAATTCATCAAAATTATCATGTGAATATTGCAATTGCAACCGGTGGTACATTAGCCAGACGTATAATTGTTAATGTTAAACCAAAACTGATTATTGCTGTTGCATGTGAAAGGGATTTAGTAGATGGCATTCTTGAGGTATTTCCAATACCTGTTTATGGATTATTGAATGATAGACCTGAAGGTCCATGTATTAATACCAGAGTAAGCTGTGAATTAAT
>JAGOCT010000192.1 GCA_017998585.1 Candidatus Cloacimonadota bacterium
ATGCATTTATTACATATCTTGAAATCTGATTGATCTGACTTACTTCCACTCGGGCTTTTTCACCGTAATAACCAACGACTGCCCCATCTGCTGTTGTTGCGTATGAGCAGTATTCTATATCAGGATCTTTTATCTCTGCAAAAACAGGCAGGCATATCAGGATAATGAGGCATATCATAATATACTTTTGCATATTTTCACTCCTTTTTTATTTTTGATTATTCCTTAATATAATAATCTACAAAGCCGTCAAGTGATTCTTGATATTTCAGGATTTAAATAAAGAAATATGTAAAAATCGCTCTAAAAAACAATAATATTAAAAGAAAACCAAATTTTATTTGACAAATATACCTTTTAAATAAAACTCTTGCTAAAAGATAAAAAACATACAGGTGACAAAATGAAAAAATTAATCGTATTATGTCTATTATTTATCAGCATCAGTTTGAGTGCAGATTTTATCATTCCAAGAGAAGATCATGTCTATCCTTTTTTAGAAATGACCAATTCACTTGGCTTTACCAATATTGACCTGAGTATCACACCTGTGTACTATCAGGAAATTATCAATCAGTTAACCATTGTTTCAAAAGACAGAACAACCGGCTACTATCAAAATCAGGCTATTAAACATTTAAACAGGCTTGGTCTGCTTAATAAAAATGGATTTGATACGGCCTTAACTCCAATAAAAGAGATTCCTTCTGAGTTTTTTTCAAGTTTCACAAATCATCCAAAACCAAAAAGACTCTTTACCTACGGAGAAAATAACAGTATTAAAATGAGACAAAGCGGTGCTATTGCTGAAGAGACTTCTCTTTTTATTTCGGGTATGCTTGGATATAAATATGATTTAAAACATGAAGATAATAATGATTATACCCGCAGAAGAAAATATTATGGGGTTGAAAGCGGTGGAAACTTTCATAAAGATTTTGGTTATTACATTTTCTTTAAAAAAGGAGGTTATACTGGCAATGCAGATTTTATTGAAGAAAACCCAGATCTGTCAATCATGGGAGATAACTTTTATAATGAAGAAGACTGGTATTCACAAGTTGATATGGTTTCAGAACTTGATTTTAAAAACAATTATTTAAATTTTTCAATGGGCTATGGCACAATGAAAGTCGGTTACTCGATCACTTCTCCGATTATACTAAATCCAGCAACAACTCCTTATGGTTACGTAAAATACTATAAAAAAGTCGGTGATTTTACATATACAGGCTTTGCCACTCAGCTGATACCTGACAGCTTGAAGAATGATACAGACTATGAAAGCAAATCTTATGCGTTGCAAACACTTTCTTACACAAATTCATGGTTGACTCTTGGAGTAGGTAATGCAATCGTTTATGGTGATAATACAATCAATCTCGGTTATATGTCACCTTTAGCTATCTACAAAATTATGGATAACAAAAACCACGGGCGTGATAATGGCATTCTTTTTGGATATGGTAATCTGAGAGCCATGCAAGGGCTTAGCTTCTATGGCAATTTCTATGCAGATGACTTAAAAAAAGACAGAATTATGTCAAAACACGTAATGAATTATCTGGCTTTTCAAGGTGGTATGAAATACCAGGCTCCCTCAATACCACTTGAAACTGGCGCTGAGGCTACTGCAGTCGGACCTGGTTGCTACTCTCACAAGTCAAAGACCCTGACATACACCAATGATACAAAATATCTGGGTAGTGAATGGGGCTCTAATTTTTTAAGCTTTGCAGGTAGGATTCGTCTAAATCATTCATGGTTCAACTGGACATTCATTTATGAAAATGTTCAACAGGGAAGTCTGGCAAATTCACCTTTTAATGGTGGAGTTGTTCAATTTTTGAGAGACGATATCACCCGTTTTGAAGTATTCAAATCAGAATTTATTCTGAGACTCACTCAGGAACTAACACTCAATGCTGAATATCAGTATAAAAAACAGCTGGAATTAGAAAGACATTATATTCTGACCAGCGCTGAATTCAAGTTTTAATCAGTAACGTAAGCTACCCGTTTATCAGTTATTTCTACAAGCAAGATGCTTGTAGTACGAAAAAGTAAAATAAATTCCCCTCCACGGAGGGGAATCAAACTATTATCGAAATTTTATTTCTTTGCTGGCACACCCACAGGAGCCACATAAACAGTAAATTCTTCTTTCCCATCAAGTCTGATCAGCTCATCGAACAATTTCTGGTCATAAGCGCCAATGGCACAGGTTCCCAAATCTAAAGCTTCACAAGCCAGATAAAGATTTTGGCATAAATGACCACTATCCTGGAGGATAATCTTTTTACTTTCCAGCATATATCGCCACTCGCACCGGTAAGGAATCACAGACCATACAAAACAAACCGCACATTCACCAGCCATACCCTGTTCTAAGGCAGCCTTAGCAGTTTTCTCCTGACGATTTTCTATATCAAAGAGATAAACTAAACCATGTTCCATTGGTTGGTATCTGTAAACCCCTTCTTTTAAGCCGGTCACATGATTAACGACCAGATAGGTTTCAAATGGATGACGAGAACCTCCAGAAGGGACGGTCCTTTTGGTTAATTTTCCATCCATTAACTGATCTTTGAGTCCTTGGGTAGCCCATAATAAAAAGGATAACTCAGCCAAAGAAATCTCATCTGTAGTAAATTTTCGTCTGCTGGCACGGTTATTGATGCAATCGAAAATATTCTGTTTTTTTACGACTTCAGCTGTTGCCTGAGGCAAAAGGATCAGTTCCTGACCTTCATCCAGTGACTTTTGAACGGGTGGAAATGGCACTCCATCCATCTGATCAGTTTTAACTGTCTCTTTCCATCCTGCTTTCATTACTTCACGATACTCCAAACATTTCTGTTTGGCAGCTGCCGTATTTTTTTCAATCTCAATTACTTTCTCCGGAAATGTTTTGATGGTTTCCATTAAGAAGAACAGATGTTTTTCAAGTAATTCCGCACTTGCCGATTCAGTTTCTGATATCCGTTCATTCAGCCACTTTGGATTGATGAACGCATAAAATAGCTTCATACATTCTTCTTTTTCACTTTCAGGTAAAGCCTTTAATACCTGGAATAAGATAACATGACGTTCTTCTCCGCCATCAAAAATCGCATCCAGTAAGAGGTTCATCTCCAGTTTGCTAAAGTTCTTTATACATTCAATCAGTTTTTCCATGTTAATTCTCCTTTTTTTAATAGTCCAGGAATTTCCAGTAAATGGTAATAAATGGTTGTTGGAAATGCAGTCCGAGTCTTAAAGTTTCATTAGGTGCAAAGGTAATACCAAAATCAAAGTCAAATTCTTTACGCTTACCCATACTGTTGGCACTGGTAAAACCATTAGAAAAATAATCATCCATTGATTCACCAAAGGTTAAATATCTATTACCCGGGTCATAATACAATTCTGTGATAAACTTGATTCGACGGGTTAAGTCATAATCAAGACCGGCAAACACGCGTGCTGCATTAAAATGAGTATCAGAAAATCCTCCGGAAAGTTTATGCACTGTTCCCTGATAAGTGATCTCAGTTTTAGGTTTTTCAAACAACAGCTGATTGATCGTCATACCAGCATGCATTGACCAGTTTCCTCTGCCACTTTTCAAAGGAATTCTCTTTCCATAAACCAGACTCGCATCCCAAAAGAAATTTCTCTTGTTTCCATATAAATGCTTGAAAACTTTTTCGTTTTCACCTTCTTCATAAATGTCTGCTAATTGATTGATTGGTTCTTCATCATAGTAAGACGCATATTCATAAGACATTTTGTGATTGGAAAAGAAGTTAAACACCAGTGCCCAATTGCTTCTGATAGCTCCATCAGCTTTCTCTTTAATAATAAAAGTCGGCGACAAATTGATATCTCCTGCCAGATTATTGGGGATACGGGTAAAAATCTGAATTCTTTCGTTAAAACCATATCCCATTGAAAATCCGGTCAGATAAAAGGTATAAGGTTTCATTACAAATGCCGTTGGATCTAAAAATAATGAAGTAATTTCTTCTTCTGCTGCATAAAATTTCTTTCTGGCAATTCGAGCTTCAGAATTTCCGCCAAAAAAGCGTTCCAAACGGTCAACCTGTGCTTTGGAAACATTGAATTTGCCATATTTATTGATAATAACGATCAATTTATCATCTTCTTCCATCAGCTTGCCATTCAGTTTTGTGCCATCTTTTTTAGTAATGGTAACGGTCTCTTCCAAAATCTCGTATAAGGTAATGACAACAAGCCTTCTTCTGATTCCAGCGTAACATCGCCATTCTCTGCGATGGCTTTGATCTCTCCATAGAATACATTACCGTCTTTTAAATAAAACGTTCTGAATGAGCCAACCTTTCCAGGTATTACCGGATCATTAACTGATACAACTTCTGTACTGTCTTTCACCAGATAAGGATTCTCATCTGCCCAAAGCATACAAGTACATAACGCCAAAACAAAGAAAACGAGCTTTTTCATTCGTTTTCCCTCCCCTATATCATTATTTTTGATTAAGCTAATTCATATTGATAAAAAAGTCAAATTATTTTTTAAAATTTATTTATACAAGC
>JAGOCT010000194.1 GCA_017998585.1 Candidatus Cloacimonadota bacterium
AAACAATGTCAGCTCTCATGTGCCGGCTGTTCATTACACAGTATGCACCACCGTATGCTTTTCGCAGAATCACCGTAATTTTGGGTACAGTTGCTTCAGCAAAGGCATAAAGTAATTTTGCACCATGTCGAATGATACCGTTATGTTCCTGATTAGAACCAGGTAAGAAGCCAGGAACATCTTCAAGTACTAAAAGCGGAATATTAAACGCATCACAGAAACGAACAAAACGTGCTGCTTTTACAGATGCATTAATATCCAAAACACCAGCAAGTACTTTTGGCTGATTAGCAACTATACCGATGGTGTGTCCATTTAATCGTCCATATCCTACAACAATATTCTGAGCAAATTGTTTGGAAACTTCCAGAAAATCTGCATCATCCACAATACTCTTGATTACGTCATAAATATCATAAGGTTTATTCGGATTGTCAGGAATCAGGGCAAGCAGATTGTCACATGCACGATCAACCGGATCAGAACATGGGATTCTGGGTGCATCTTCCATATTGTTGGAAGGCAGAAAACTGACTAATTTACGGATTAGAGTTAATGTTTCTTCTTCATTTTCTGTAATAAACTGAGCCACACCACTTTTAGAAGCATGGATTCTTGCACCACCCAGATCTTCGGTGGTAATTGTTTCATTAAGTACTGTTTTAACGACTTTTGGACCGGTTACAAACATGTAGGAATTTTTCTTATCCATGACGACAAAGTCTGTAATAGCAGGAGAATAAACTGCTCCACCGGCACATGGCCCTAAAATAGCTGAAATCTGAGGAATAACACCTGATGCCTGTACATTACGCCAGAAGATTTCGGCATAACCCGCCAAAGCATCAACGCCTTCCTGAATACGTGCTCCACCTGAGTCATTCAAACCAATGACTGGAGCGCCGACTTTCATTGCCATATCCATAATTTTGCAGATTTTTTCCGCATAAGTCTTGGATAATGATCCGCCAAATACTGTAAAATCCTGTGAAAAAATATACACCATACGACCACCGATAGTGGCACAACCGGTAACGACACCATCACCTAAAATTTTTGTGTTTTCCATACCAAAGTTTGTACACTCATGAGTTACAAACATATCAAATTCTTCAAAAGAATCCGGATCAACTAAAAATCTGATACGTTCACGCGCAGTCAGTTTTCCTTTTTCATGTTGTTCGGCTATTCTTTTTTCTCCACCGCTCAGATTAGCAAGCTCTCTCTTTCTTCTGAGTTCCTGGATTTTGTTCTCTATTTCCATGGATCCTCCGTATATCATCTTTTTATGGCAAGTTTAACAACCAGCAGTCTTTGTCAAGCAAAAGACCTCTTTTTTACTGAAAATTAACAAATTGCAATGATACAGCGGGTACCTGAAGAGAATCTGTTAGAATATCATAATGTTTAAAATACCTTTGTATTCATTATTTCATAAACCGCTTTTGAAAGCTTTTCTATTGTATAGGGTTTTTGAATGAAAGATTGAATTCCAGACTTTAATATACTCTTTACTCTTTCATCCTGTTTAAATCCGGAAGACAAGAGTACTTTTACATTTTCATTCAGTGTTTTCATTTCCAGATAAGCTTCTTTACCTGATTTTTTAGGCATAATCATATCCAGTAAGACCATATCCACTTTATTCATGTTGTCTTTATACAATTTAACAGCTTCTTCACCGTCATTGGCTGTTATCACATGATACCCGCACATCTCAAGCATTTCAGTTGCTATTCTTCTGACAAATGGTTCATCGTCTGCAACTAGTATTGTACCTTGCCCCTGGAGATAGTTTTCTGTATGTTTAACCACCTTTTCTTCAAGTTCTTTCTTATATACAGGCAGGTATATATACATATTGCTACCGATATTTACTTCTGAATAGACATCTACAAAACCATTATGATGTTTTACGATATTATAAACCATCGTTAAACCCAGTCCAGTGCCAACACTTTTTCCTTTTGTGGTAAAGAATGGCTCAAATATTTTAGCAATCGTTTTGGAATCCATACCGACACCTGTATCACCGATTAAAATTCGCCAATATTCGATAGGTTCTGCTTCTGGATGACTTTGAATAAAGAAATGATCTGCCATGACTTTTGAAATACTTAATGTCAATACCCCCCCTATATCAGCATCTTTTTTCCTCATGACAGTCATTGCATGACTGGCATTGATACAAAGATTTAAGATAACCTGTTCAATATGAGAGGGGGATGCGTAGGTAATTGCAGGTACTTCGTATGGATTTACGACAAATTCAATAGATTTATCAAAGGTGTTTTTACATATTTTTACCACATGTTTTAAAGTCAGGTTAAGGTCAAGCGGAGCAAGAGAGAGCTCCTGTTTTTTAGAAAGTGATAGAAGCTGTTGCACCATATCAGCAGCTCTATTGGCCGATTTATCCATCAAATCCAGATAATCTGTTAATTTTTCAAGTGGAATCTGATGATTTTTCTCAATATTAAAATTCATAATTGAAAGCGTTCCAATGATACCACCCAATATGTTGTTAAAATCATGGGCAATACCACCAGCCAGATTCCCTATTGATTCCATTTTCTGAGCCTGTTGAAGCTGTTCATCTTTCTTTTCCATTTCAGTGACATCTTCAGCCATAATAACAATATTCTCTAGCTCAGGATTCCTAACCGGATAAATATGAATATTCAAAATACTCTCGTTAATATGTTGCCTGTTATAATATTTTGGTTCAAGCTGTTTTTTAAATTCATCTAAAAAAGAATCAAACACATTTACCACTCTTGATAAGTCTTCACCTAAAGCCTGAATACTGGGTATTCTGAAGTAATTTTCGGCAGAATTATTCCATTGGGTAATTCGATTGTTGATATCAATCGTAACAAGAATGGAGGGCATTGACTGAATGATATTGCTTAAATAATTTTTAATTAACAAGAGTTCCTTCTCCATTTTATCTCTGTTAATGTCTCGTTCCTGAATATTCTCTAGCATAAAATTAAATCCATTGTACAGCTGTCCAATTTCATCTTTTAAATGTGTTTTTAAGCGAAGTGAATAATCCTTTTCTTTTGCAATTTTATTTGATAATACAGATAAGCTGGTAACTGGCTTTAAGATATTGGCAGAGATGTAGATATAGATGATAATCATTAAGGCAACCATTAAAATCAGATAAGTGCCAACCATAGCCATATTTCTGGTTTTTATCTGTCCCAGTGCGATTTTGTCAGTATAGAATATTTCAATATCACCTATTTTGTTATTATTATAGATGACGCTAAATCGTTTTTTATAAATATGCTTTTCATGATCTCCTAAAACAAAGGGGTAGTCCAGTTTTACTGTTTCATAGCGTCCGTTTGATTCCACTTTTTTTAATCCGGAAATAAAGAATCTGGATTCATTAAAGACATTGATAGACACTATAATGTCTTCTAGCAGAAGCGCTTTATTAAGCGCCTCAATTTCAGTTACATCAATATTCCACAAAGGTAATTGATATGCTTTTTCTGTAAACTTAATCGTATTAAAGATAGACTGCTCAAGAAGTGTTAGTTCTCTTTTTCGGGTTGTCTGATTAAATGCACTAATCGTGATACCACTAATAATTGTAAAAGTAATGATCAAAATATAGAGCAGTTTGTATATCATTCTTGAATTGCCAGGCAACTGAAAACGTTGATATTTATTCAAGAACACCTCCCTATCTTTAAATTGTTTAAAAAATAGCAGGATTATCATTAAAAGTCAAGATATTTTTTATCTTTTAAAAAAATAGTTTAAGGATACTGTTCAAAATAACAGTTTTTAATTAAAAGCGCTTATGCTAATTTGTTTGTAAAATGAGCTGTTTAAACAATTATAACAGTTTTTCTGACAAATTGATCTTAAATATAAAAATCTAAAAGATTGGGGCTAATGTATAAATAGAGTGCAGGTAGTGAAACTCTGCGCCTTATAAAAATCCGTCAAATCGTAAGGATACTCGATTGGGTGCGAACAACCGCTTGTTTGAGCAGATGGGTACCTTCCTGCTAATCTTTACCAGATGCGAGTTTGCGGTGGAGCCCAAAAGAGTGACTGGAGACAGGATTTTTATACAGCGCTTGAACTTTCTTTGCTTACTTTTTTTCTTTCAAGAGAAAGAAAGTAAGATTAAAATAGGTCAATTCCCGAACTCATCTTAATAAACAGATTTACTCCGCTTATTTCATCATCAGTATCTTCCTTATTAAGGTTTGATTGCCAGTTTGTAATCTGACAAAATATACACCAGAGCCATATTCCTTACCATCCCATACGATTTGATGCTGACCGCTTGTCAGTCTCTGATGACAGAGTGTCTTTACCTTTTGACCTTTGATATTGAAAATGCTCACTTCAACCTGTCCTTCTTCCGGCATCTGCCAGGAAATGGTGGTGCTTGGGTTGAACGGATTAGGATAATTACTTAAAAAAAGAGAGTTCTGAGCTGACAAGCTCTCCTCTTCAGTACTCACGGCATTCGTTCTTTGCAGATAGACTGTTACAGGTGTGTCTTCACCC
>JAGOCT010000195.1 GCA_017998585.1 Candidatus Cloacimonadota bacterium
CTTACGCACCGTGTTAATTATATATCGTTCCTCAGGAACTCTTGTTTTTGCACAGTCTCTCCGAAGGAGGGGGATTTTTATCAGTTATTGTTGTTTGTATGTCAAACCGGCAAACACTTTAAGAATCTGATCATTATATAATCTGCCTGAATCTCTTCTTTCAAAAGAATAATCTGCAGCAATATTAAAGTCAAATGTCTTGCCGGATTTAATGGTTAATCCGCTGGTAAGCCCAAAAATGTTAATAAAAGAGTTATAAAGTTCAGTATAACTATGATAAGCGCCTGTTTGTAAATCAATAACAGGATTGATAAAATGATTATATCCAAATATTTATCTGATTTACATCTTTTCTATAAGGATCATAAAACTTGCTGTTAAATATTGTTGAAAACTGTACAACCAGATTATCCTGTCCAAATTTTTGATTGACTCCAAGTGTCAGAATATCAGCCTCCATAGGGCAAAGATTCTCACTTGGATAATAAATCGTATTAACAATTTTGTAAGAAGCGGACAGTTTTGTTTTTTCATTTATCAGATATGAACTTGAAAACAAAAGAAAATCTCCTGGCATTTCATAAACAACATCATCATTGTTATAACCTGTTGTTATAGATCTGGAATAAAAGCTGTTATGATAGGATATACCAAGATTAAACTGTTTCATTAGTGAAAAACCAAAACCACTAACGAAAGCATTCTTTCCTCCTTTATCGTTAACATCATGGTTAGCATTATAGTTTAAAACTGCAGAATAATCAACAAAAGTATGATAAGCCAGTCCCATACCCAATTGCCAGCATTCTGCTTTGACTAAAGGAAATGCTACACCAACACTACTAACTTTCAGATGAGGAGAAATAGTCCCTCTTTTTTTTTCGGATGGTCCAAAGTCAATATTGCTTGTTGCTACATAATCAAATGAGCCTGTTTTAAATCTCATGTTAAATGAGGCTTCTGTCTGCTCCACTTCGCCAAGTAATGCCGGATCATATATTGCAGCTGTTGCAAGTTGGGAAGCAGATAGATAACAATTTCCCATCGCATTTGATTTTGTATCACCAAGATTAATTTTAAAAACTTCATACCCATAAAAAGCAGTAAGTGATTTTACCAGTATAATAATTGCTATCAGTATAATATATTTTTTCATGTGATCTCCTAATAACACAGGCTTAAGCCTAATAAGTATTTTTGAGTATTGTATTCATAATCGTTAGCACCAAGTTTAAAATCCAGTGTACAAAAATCAGCAGCAAAATCAAGATGAGTGTTTTTAACAAAGTTGACCCCCATACCGAAGGTGTAACCAATCTGTCGTTTTACTGATACAAAAGGGATAATTACATCATCATGATATGTGCCGGCTCTAAAAGTAAATTTCTTTGCTTTACCTTCTGCACCGATTCTGAATTTGTTGCCGTTCTTATCTGCTAAGGGAATCCATGAATAATGATTATAACGCAGATAATAAGGCAGTACATACTCTGCATTCAATTTAAAATAGTCGTTATATAAAGAGATCCCTGCTGTCCATTCTTCAGGCATTAACAAGTGTCCACTGTATTCATTAGAATCACTCCCTGAAACTGATTTTGACTCACTTCTTAAAATGTATTCACTACGGTATGCCATCCCCAGCTCAATATGATTGCCGAGTTGTCCCAACATAGAGAATGTCATATAATGAAACTTGTAATCTGTGTTTGATTCTTCCACTTCATCTGCATCATATTCTTTCTGTTGAATGTCATATTTGGAATTTAATCCGATATGGTATGATGTACCAATGGAAAAGCGTTTGTTTGCCTGATAACCAAGACCAAAAGACAGATGATTAAGCCCCCCTTTTTGATCGTAATATTCTTCAAATTGTTCATTTTGAATATTCATGATAGTAAGATCAGATTTTTCTGTTAAGTCAATCTGTTTACGATACCCAAAACCTAAAGTTAACTTACGATTGTCCTTTAATGTAACAGGCAAAGCAAAGGCTGCATAAGAAAATGAATTGGGTACTTCGGGTTCCATTTGAATCTTCTGAGCGTCAATACTGTTATCTGAATCTGAGTTGATAAACCGGTCATACTTTTCTTTTCTGACACTCATAGCAGTTGAAAATTCCCATGATTTCAAATCGGCTAGTCGTGCCGGATTTCTAAAAAGTGTGCCTGCGCCTGTGTTGGAGATAAAACTACTCTTCCCCATCCCCAAAGAGACCGGATCACATTCATCATCACAGAATAAAGTAAATGAATAAGCTGAAAGTAAGACTGTTAACGATAAAAACATAAATACAAGAAGTACTCTTCCTGAAACTCTCATAAGTTTCTCCTTATCTCGAATTATTACCTTCTAAAAGGTTGTTTACCAAAATATGCATATTTGAGTTTTACTGTCAAGATAATTTTTTATATTTTCTATATTTAATCATAAGCTAAATACCTAAGCTTCTACTTGACAAATAACTAAAGCTGAGTTAGCTTGAATTTTAGATGTTAGTTTATAGAGTGATGCGGAGAATACAGCATTTAATCTCCGCAAAAAATGCGGAGATTAAATGTATATATACGAATATCCAGAATGGCCTCAGTTTACCTGGAACAACAATGATCTGATCACATTAGTTGCCTCTGTGAAGAATGCTCAGGGGAAACTAATTGGCAAAATGAGTAACCTTGGTTTTGAGCTGATTAATCAGGCAAATCTTGAAATAATGACACAGGAAGTTTTAAAATCTTCGGAAATAGAAGGAGAATTTTTAGATAATTCTAAGGTAAGGTCATCCATTTGCCGTCGTTTAGGATTAGAAATGCCTGGGACAATCACCTCTGATAAAAACGTAGATGGTATTGTAGATATGATGATTGATGCAACACATAATTTCAAGTCTAAGCTAAGTAAAGAAAGATTGTGTGGTTGGCATAATTCTTTATTTCCAAATGGTTTTAGCGGACTCTATAAAATATCTGCAGGTCAATTTAGAGACGATTCAAAAGGTCCTATGCAAGTTGTGTCAGGTGGTTTTGGAAAAGAAAAAGTTCATTACCAAGCACCAAATGCAAACTTACTAAATATTGAAATGGATATATTTCTCAATTGGTTTAATACAATACAAGACATTGATTTGACTGTTAAATCAGGAATTGCTCATCTTTGGTTTGTTACACTACATCCATTTGATGATGGAAATGGTCGAATTGCCAGAGCGCTTTCTGATATGCTATTGACGAAATCAGACAATCAAATTTACCGTTTTTATAGTATGTCATCTCAAATACTCAAAGAACGAAAAGAGTATTATGAAATTTTGGAAAAAACTCAAAAAGGAAACCTCGATATCACAAACTGGCTTCAATGGTTTTTAAATTGTCTATTGAATGCGCTTAACAGTTCTGAAACAATACTTAGTAAGATCATATTCAAACACAATTTTTGGCATAAAAATGCTTTCAAAATAGAAAATGAAAGACAGAGTAAAATCATCAACATGTTAATAGATGGTTTTGAAGGTAAACTTAATACAACAAAATATGCTAAAATTTGTAAGTGCTCTCAAGATACTGCATTAAGAGATATTCAATGCCTTATCTCAAAGAACATATTAGTAAAACTTCCAGGCGGAGGACGTAGCACAAGTTATGAGCTTAATTTACCAGAGAATGACATTATTAGATAATATAAATTCCTAAATAAATGCTAACAATGAAAGGGGGCATAATGAAAAATCCAATTCCAAGAGTCGCAGCCATTCATGATTTGTCAGGTTTAGGCAGAGTTTCACTGATGGTTGTCATACCCATATTGTCAAACATGGGGATTCAGGTAACCCCTCTCCCCACGGCTGTTTTATCGGCAAATACTGCCTACAGTGATTTTCAAATGCTGGATTTAACGGATCAAATGCGAACTTTCTTTGAACACTGGAAAAAAGAAAACATTAAGTTTGATGCGATCTATAGTGGTTTTTTAGGATCTGCTCAGCAAATTAATATTGTGAAAGAAATGATAGACTTTTATAAGAATGAGGATTCGATGGTCATCGTTGACCCTGTCCTGGGGGATGAAGGGAAAGCATATACACCCATGACCAACGATCTTATCAATCAAATGAAAGACCTGATCTGTAAAGCGGATATTATTACACCAAACCTGACTGAAGTCTGTTTGTTACTGGATGAGCCTTATGTGGAATACCCTGGTTTAAATCAGATAAAAGAATGGGCAGTCAGATTATCTGAAAAAGGACCTTCACGGGTTATCATTACCAGTGTACATGATCAGCACAACTCTAATCTGACCAGTGTTATTGCCTATACTAAGAAAAATCAGAAGTTCTGGAAAGTCTCTTGCAGTTATATCCCAGCTTCATACCCTGGGACTGGAGATATCTTTACCAGTGTTCTGACCGGAAGCCTTTTACAGGGAGACTCTCTACCGATTGCAATTGACAGGGCAGTACAGTTTACTTCACAGGCTGTACGAACTACATTTGGAAGAGATTATAATATCAATGAAGGGGTTTTAA
>JAGOCT010000196.1 GCA_017998585.1 Candidatus Cloacimonadota bacterium
GGATAAACTGTATTCTATTCCCATCACACCAGCTTTTTCAAGGAGCAGGGTATTATTTTGCCAAACTTTTTTATCTTCCGCATCATGACCGGTTACTGGTCCGCCAGTAGAAGCCATTGTCAGATGATCAGGAAACTCAGCCACCAGTTTTTGAATTTCTTCACAGACTCTTTTTAATGGGTGAGCTGAAACATTATCACAGTTGGCATAGGTATCTGACGAAACGGCAAACATATATCTTGAGGGGATATGAATGTCTATTCCATCAAAAGCTGTTTTCATAATAGCACCTGCCCAGCCGGCTTCATAGGCTTTTTTTACCTGATCATAGCCATCTGTTGGTGGTGCTGCTGAGAGGAGGAAAGGGGAATTTATTTTTTTGCCAAAGAAAGAGCATTCTAAGGAGACAGGCATCATGTTTTTACCAGATAATTCTACTGTGCTTTTTAATGAGTTTTCAAACTGAGGGATAGTCTGATTATTTAAAAAGGCATCTACTTCTGCAGCGGTATTTTTACCGTAAGCCACCGCTTCTACGACAGTACTGGCACCTGCAAGCATATCTCCTGTGTAAAAAACATGGTCTTTTTTAAAATGTTGATAGATACTTTTAGATCCTATCGCAAGCACAATCAGATCATAATTTGAAAGCGTGAACTGGCTGCCTTCGATCTCTTTCAGTTTTGCCGGATGAAATACCATTTTTTTAGGCAAGTCCACTCTGATACATTTTAAATGGTAAGAATTTTCCTTTTTTTCAATTTCCAGGAGCTTGCTTCTCTGGTGAATGACAACATCCGATGCTTTGATATCATCAAATTCTCGCTCTGTTAAAGGCAGTTCTGACAACTTTTCAAGGGCAATCATATCTACTTGGGTGGCGTGTTTAAAAACGGCAATATTTGCTACATCAGCAGCAACAGCACCCCCACCAATAATGGCAATTTTCTTTCCTTTTAATGAAAAAACAGCTGGATTTTTTAAAAACTCACTCCATGAAACCAACCATTCAGAACCAGGTATATTGAGCTCATTTACTTCGTTTAAACCAGTAGCAATAACACAAGCATCAAAACAATCAAGCCTTTTATGATCCAACATTTTGTCAACATTTTTAAAAAAATGGATATTCCCGAGTTCTCTGATAAAATCGATCTCCTGGTTGAGCATTTCTTTCGGGAGTCTGAAATCCGGAATTAGTTGGGTTGCACCACCGATTTTTTTCTCTTTTTCAAAAATACTGACATTATAACCTTTTTGAGTTAGAACACTGGCGCAAGCCAGACCTGCAGGTCCAGAACCAATGACTGCAACATTCTTTTTGATTGGTTTTTCAGGGAAAAAGACAGGCTCTCTGAACATTTCTCTGGCACGCTTGATAATAGCTGATTGAATAGCCGGAATATTGACAGGTCTGTCAAAATCTTTACGGGAACATGCTTTCATACAATGATAATCCGGACAGGTATAGCCACAGACCCCCCCAAGCGGGTTGGAACCTAAAATAATGGCTGCTGCTCTTTCAAAATCACGAGGCTGGCCATTTTTGGCTGCCATGATAAAATCAGCAGGAGAACAATTCGCCGGACAGGCGTCACGGCAGGGTTTTTCTTCACAGTATTCACAGCGTTCCATTTCAGCTTTAAGCTGAGCATCCGTTAATTCAACACATTCAAAGTTCATATTATACCTTCTTTCAGGGTTTTATTTAATCTATCTACTGCCAGAATGATGGCTTCCGGGGTTGCAGGGTGTTTTAAATTGGCTTTAATCTGGTGATTTCCGATGGATTCTATTGCATTGAGAATTGCAAACCAGACTCCTTCGCCGTAGATAAAAGGTGGTTCGCCAACGGCTTTACTGCCATAGACACTTGATTTTTTACATGTTTTATCAAACATTTTGATATCCCATTCTTCAGGGATATCTCTTATTGTGGGGAATTTATAGGTTGAAGGGGTTGTTGCCAAATATTGCCCTTTTTGATTAAAATTCTCTTCTTCCATGGTGCACCAACCATATCCCTGAACGAATGCTCCTGTGATTTGACCGCGATCTATCGCTTCATCAATCAGTTTTGCAGTTTCATGAGCAATACAGGCTTTTTTTATAGCAAAATAACCATGAATCAGGTCTATCTCTACCATGACAGTAGCGCTTCCGTTAACGAAGTAATAAAAAGGTGTTCCTTCTCCTTTTTCTCTGTCAAAATGAATATCAGGTGTTTTATAAAAAGCATGTGCTCCTAAATCTACACGATTCATATAAGCGGTGTGTACAACTTGTTCAAAGCTTAATTTTTGTTCAGGGTTCTCTGATGACCAGATTAAATCATTTTCAAAATAAACAGTCGTATCGTTTGAAATTACAAGCAGTTCTGCTGCTGTTTGTTTGAGTCTGTTTTTTAGAATTTCGGCAGCGAGTCGTGCTGCATTGCCGTTGATGTCAGTTCCGGAAGAGGCAGCAGTTGGGGAAGCGTTTCCGATTCGTTTGGTATTAGCGCTTTCTATTCGGATTCTGCCCACAGAAATACCAAGTGTTTTCGCAACAATCAATGCTACTTTTTGATTAATTTGCTGTCCCATTTCAATCCCGCCATGAGAAACAGAAATTGACCCATCTGTATAAATCCAGATAAGTGCAGAACCTTGATTTAAAAAAGCGGTTGTAAAAGAAATGCCAAATTTGATAGGAATAGTAGCTAAACCTCTTTTTATAAACTGATTTGCTTGATTGAAAACCTTAATTTCTTCTTTTAAAACAGGGTAATTAATGGATTCCAAACAATGGTCAATATAAGCTGTGCCTGGGGCATCATAGACTTTTTGGGCATAGGGAGTGAGTTGTTCTTCCTGATACATATTGATTTTTTGGATTTCAACCGGATCTTTTTTCAGGAAACGGGCAATATCAAAGATTGCATTTTCAATGACAAAGATACCCTGAGGACCGCCAAAACCTCTAAAAGCCGTATTGGGAGGCAGATTGGTTCTGCATGCTTTGCCGGTTATTTTAATGTTGGGTATATAATAAGTGTTTTCAGCATGGAGCATTGCCCGTTCCAGAATCGCAATTGATAAATCTATGGACGCACCGCCATTACTGAAGAAATCAACATTGTAGGATAGAATCTTTCCGCTTTCATCAAAGCCTATCTGAAATTGACTTTTAAAGGGGTGTCTTTTTCCAGTAGTAGAAATATCTTCTATTCTTGATAAAACAAGCTCACAGGGTCTTTTACTGAGATAAGCGGCTAATCCGGTGAGACAGGCAAAGAGGGTTGCATTTCTTTCTTTACCTCCAAAAGCACCACCCAGTCTTTTCACATCGATTGTAACATCTTTACTGCTTAATCCTAAAACTCTGGCACATATTTCCTGAATTTCACCTGTACTTTGAGTGGCTGATGATAGAATGAGCTCATCATTTTCTCCCAGTACTGCCCTGCATCTCTGGGTTTCCATGTAGAAGTGTTCCTGTGCACCTGATTCAACTTGTCCTGATAATTGATGCGGTGCATTTTGCAAAGCGGTTTTCCAGTCACCCCGTTCAATTTTTCTTTCTTCAATATAAAAAGACTCAGCTTCAATTGCTTCTTCTATGCTGAGAATCGGATTTAATACTTCATATGTTACTTCAATTTTGGGGATAGCCAGTTCAGCATCGCGGACATCTTCACTCAGGATAAGGGCGATCGGTTGACCATAATAAATGACTTGGTTGTCAGCAAGCAAGGGTTCATCCGGCATTAAATGGCCAATTTGATTTTCTCCTGGAATATCCTTAGCTGTGATGATTTTAAAAATGCCAGGCATATTTTCAGCAAGATGAGTAGATATTTTTTTGATATTAGCAGCTGCGTAAGTGCTATGTAAAATAGTTACATACAGCATATTGGAAGGCTTTACTTCGTCCGCAATAAAACGGGTTAATCCCTGTAAATGTCTGGTACCGTTAAGTTCAGGCGGTGTTTTTTTATAATTCTTTTTGACCATAATATATTCCTATATATTTAGATAGATGACTTATTATGTGATTTTTTATTAAAATATTCCTGTATTCGATTGACCCACGGACATCTGAGATCGGTTGAAATTGATTGGCAATGGATTCAGCGAATGAGTCCATTTCATTTTGATTTTCTAAAATGTTTTTAAATGTTTCGGGCTCCAGTTCAATCAGCTTTGGAAAAGCAGCTACCCCTCCAAAGGATATACGTGATTTTTGATGGTCGTTCAGAGATGAAAATGATACGACTGCGGAAATGTCAACGGCTTTCCGTTTGGTTGATTTCTCAAAATGATGAACTGCTTTATCAAGCGGGATAATAATGCCTTTAATCAGGTCATTGACGTTTAATATAGTTTTCTTGTAATCCAGATAAAAATCTCTGAGATAAACGGTACTGTCTTCATATTCACCGGCTATAATGAGTTTAGCATTTAATCCGAGCAGTACGCACGCCATATCGCCTACAGGAGAAGCATTTGCTATATTTCCGCTGATGGATGCAATATTTCTGATTT
>JAGOCT010000197.1 GCA_017998585.1 Candidatus Cloacimonadota bacterium
TCATATAATGTAGAAAAATAGTCTGATAAACTTATTTCTTTCATGAGTGCCTCCATATAACATCAAAAATGAATAAGTACGAATCGTAAAGTATATTTATCTACATTTTGCCAGCTAATGTAAAAACCCTGAATCAATCGTTTTTTAATGAAAGTTCCAAAGGTGCTTTCGATTGGTAACCCAGTGCGGAAGCGCTGGAAAAAGGAAAGAAAGCTAAAACGTTACGGGATTGTTCTCGAGAGGCGAAAGCCTATAAGGCTGCCGCTGATGTCGGGGTAGCCGTAGCTGACGCGATAAGCTACCCGACAGTAGCTGTCGCCGTAGTGCCAGCTGCCACCACGACCCACACGGCGAGAACCATACATTGCCCCATGCGGATTCGTCTGAGCCGATGAAGTGTATGAGCCATACCAGTCCCAACACCATTCCCAGACATTACCGCTCATATCATAAATACCCAGCTCATTGGGTGCTTTGGTACCAACCGTATGAGTCGAATTATCTGAATTTGAATAATTCCATGCCACATTGTCAATGGCATTAGAACCTGAATAGGTATAGCCCTGTGATTGGTTCCCCCCTCTGGCTGCAAACTCCCATTCAGCCTCTGAAGGAAGTCGATATCCGTTGGCTGACCAGTTACAGGTTATCGCACTCCATTCACTGTTTGATGAAGTCGGAATCGTTCCCCAATTATTGGGGTTCGTATCGCCCCCTTTGGCATAACAGGGAGTCAAACCTTCCTGAATCGAGCGTTTATTACAATAAACCAATACCCCATACCAGTTCACATCATAAACCGGATAATTAGCGCCAACACCATAACCGGAAGCCGGATTTGAGCCTATCACAGCCTGCCATTCACCTTGTGTCACTTCGTATTTTCCGATATAGAATGAAGAGAGTGTAACCGAGTGAACCGGTTGTTCATCACTGTCTCCTGAAGTTGATCCCATCTGAAAAGTGCTCCCCTGAACATAAACAAAATAGTAATTATAAATATTAATATTTGAATAATCTGATTGATGGGATTGAAAATAAGCTCTGACTTTATACTCATAGTTTTGTATTGAATTGACTGTATTATCTGTCCATTCCAGGACATTGGCATTCACGGTCGCAATATCTTCCTGCCAGGCACCATTGCCAGTCTTTCGGGAAATCTTATAACCCTGTTCAAAAAGATTGCGATCCTGCCAGGTCAGTTTGATTGATGTTGCAGATTGGGTGTTGATGGTTAAATTAGTTGGAGCTGATAAAACAAATTCCTGGTTTTGCTCAATAGATTGAGATACATGTGTGCCAGAATAGGCTTTAACTTTGTAACTATATGATGTACCATAGGATGCATTTGTGTCTATCCATTCCAGTACATTGGTATTCACAGTCGCAATATCTTCCTGCCAGGCACCATTTGCTACCTTACGGGAGATTTTGTAGCCTTCTACATTGTAGAGAGATTTCTCCCAGGTGAGCTTGATTTGGTTATAGGCGATAGGAGTAATTGTTAAATTACTCGGTGCCCATAAGGAAGGATCACAATTCGGATCAAAGATATTATCAAATTTTTTTTCATCGGAACAAGATAAAAAGCAGAGAGCCATCATAAGGATGATGCTAATATTTTTTATCATTAGAGACCTCCTGAATTTTTAATGATTAATGAATAATGGGAATTGCACAACGTCACAGGCGCTGCCAAATCTGGAGTTCGAAAGCTCCTCTGGAGCTGAAGCCCATATCGGTTTCTTCTTCCTTTTCGTCTGCTAACCTGGAAAAGTGAAAAGAATACCAGACAGAATGAAGCCGGTAAGCAACAGGTTTATCTACCTGGATTGTATTGCTTTCTGTCAGATACAGAAAAACTATTCAACAACCTTATTTCTTTTCAAAATTTCATAGTATTCCGGTGCATCTTTTTTTGAAACATTCCCTTCAGGCAGATTGATAATTTTGATTTCAGTCTGATAGCCAAACAGGTCATATTCAATCAAGTCACCTGTTTTAATCTCCAAACTTGCTTTTGCAGGTTTCCCGTTAACTCTGATCGCATTATTATCACAAGCTTTTTTGGCAATACTTCTGGTTTTTACCAGACATAATTTATTCATTAACAGATCGATACGCATTATTCCTCCTAATAGATATATTTTCTGAACCATTTATGATTAGCGTTTTTCATCATTTCATTTTGAACAGGTAAAGCATTTATCTGATACTCAAAAATAAAAATATCTGTATCCGGCAAATCGCCTTCAATGCTTTTACCATTCCATTTGATTAAGCCTGAATTACTTTTGTTTATTCCGTAAAACAAGGGTTTTTCATTCATATCGAGAATTGACCAGGATACGGTCAATGAGTCTGTTGATTCAAGTTTGATGGTATAATTTAAATCTTCTGTTTTAAAGTAAGAAAATTCCACCGGATGAGGTTCAAAATCAAGCTCAACCCTGATAAATCCCTGAGTCATCATGTCACTGTCAATCAGTTTATATTCATACTGAGCAAAAGGTTCAGCATTTGAATCAACAAAAAAGGTATTACTTTCATTCATCAGTTTCATAAATTGAAAGTCGATATCTGTATGATTATCAGGAGAATAAACTTTTTTCCGATATAGGGCAAATGATTTTGGCACAGGGCTATTCCAGAATAGATAGATATTTTTATTATCAGAAACTGCTCTGATTTTCAAAGTAAGAGATTCAGCCGGAAAGACGTTCAGTTTAAATACATTGTTTTGAGGGATAGACTCATTCTGACTCAGTACAGCGTTGTATGTTTTTGCCTGATCAAAATATTCGACACTGATTTCTGTATCATTTTCATTCACCTGATACAGAATAAACTCACCGTTAAAATCTGTAAAACTACTCTGATTTGTTTTTTTATGAACAACCCTTGCACCTGCAATTGCTTTATAGTTTAATCCAATAATTTTCCCGCAAATGTTGTATAATCTTTGATTAAAAAAGGGATTAGTATCATCAGCATAAAGCTTAGCGTTATCATTTTTAAACAGATGAATCATCGGCTTGATTGTTGCAAAATAAGACTGAGAATTGATACCGGAATACGAAAAAAACGAAATTCCTTTTAATGGACTTTTTATAACTGTAGCTATTTTATTTCTCAGCAAGTAAGCAGGATATGAATTATTATCAGACCAGGCACGAACGCCTATCACTATTTTATCTGCATGTTTTTCAGGCAGTTTATTGAGTAATTGATTGAAGCTTTCATCTTTAGTCTGATATGCCATCAGATAAGCTCTGTCGATATATTTTTTATCAAGCCATTCTTCCCAGTTTTGTCCAAAATACTTCACTGCAGAAACAGGATCAGGCTTAACAGCTGCACTTAATTCCAACTGTGGTTTTACAGATTTAACTCTCTCTGAAATGGTTTTTATCATTGAAGTAACCTGTTGCTCTTTCCATAAATCCCATGTCAGTGTTGGATGTAGTTTTTGTTCCTTTTCAAAATATTTAACTGATTTAGGATGAAAGCCCCAACGATGATCGGGATATCTCACATAATCCAGATGAATTCCATCTATATCATAATTAATCGCAATATCTGCAAAAACATTTGCCAGATAGTCTCTCACTTCAGGCAAGGCTGGATCTAAATAAGCCCCTTCCAGCGTATTGGTGGGCATTTCACGGCCATCTGCTGAATAGGTTATCCATTCTCTTTTTTTAAAATACAAATGTCTGGAGTTGAGTCTTTCTGTACTTGCAGGGCTTGTAACTAATACTGTTACCCAAGCCTGAACTTTGATGGAAGCGGGTTTTGCTTTTTCTATCAGATACTGTAGCGGATCAAAATCAGACCCATTCATAATGTAAGATTTTTCTTCTGGGTTAGGGAAGCGATTATTGATTCTGTTAGCTTTGTACAGTGCATCTCCCCTATACCTGACTTCTGCCAAAATCTCATTGATATTGTTATCCTGACAGTCTTGAATCAACTTATCAATTTTCTCAGTTGAGGTTAAATCCCAAGGGGTTACCCAAACAGATCTTAAATCCAGAGAAAATAAAGAAGCAGATATTAAGAGCCAGATGATCAGGAGAATTCTTTTATTTCTTCTATCAGACATTGGCATTGTCCATCCTTAAAATCGATATTTAACTGTTCATTGACCTTTAACTGTTTTACAGAATGGACAAACAGTTTTTCTTTTCTGATGAGTGCATATCCCTTTTCAAGTGCTTTTTTTGGGGAATACTCATTTAGTACTGCTTCATACTTCATAAAGCGGTTTTTTGCATGATTCAGTTGCTTATCCATTAAAGTCTGTAAACGGTTATGTTGCGTAATGATATACTGTTTTCGACGACTTAGCTTTTGCTGATAAAAAATCTGTAAGAGTTGCTGAAAATTATTTAGAGTATAATCCAGTTTTTTCTTCTGGATTGTGAGTTTATCTTTGACCTTCATCAGCGTATTCTGAACCATCGTTAAGCGTTGTTTTTGCTGTAAAATGCTATTTTTGGGGTGATGAGCTTCCAGTCTG
>JAGOCT010000198.1 GCA_017998585.1 Candidatus Cloacimonadota bacterium
CCTGGTGTTTTGGTTCAGATCAAATGAAAACTTTCTATAGAGGTAGTGCAAAACCCTTGACTCGGAATAATTTCATAGGTTTTAGAATGCTTATTCCTGAGAGAAAGGATATAAAATGAAAAAAAATTGGCTTTTTATATTCTACTTATTTATCTTTTTCTATCTGTCTGCAGATTATAAAAATGAATTATATCAGACAGCTTATAAAGAGATTTCTATTAGTATAAATGAAAAAGTAGGTAGTTCAGGAGTATTTATTTATGGTGATTTTATGGGAAATGATGGCCAAAATTTTTCAAAATTTCTATTTTCTGAACTAACCCGTGAAAATCAGTATCATTTCATCAACAGGGAAAATTTAAAGAAAATATTTTATGAACAAATTGCACTTAACGACCCAATCTATGAAGGTCAGACAAATCAGATAAAGTTTAAAAAGCCACAATGGATTATAGAAGGAGAATGTAATTACACAGAGAAAATTGTATGGTGGAAGAAAAAAAGCTATCTACAGATTGATTTTTCCTTATCCAATATTCAAAATGGTACGAATGATATTATATTTCACAAAATGTATACGAAATTTTGGGAAGTACCCATTATCTATTCGGTTTTATTTGTAATATTGATTATCCTCTTTTGTCGCTCTTTGGTTCAAAAGTTCAAAGGATATTACAATTTTCTAATTTATTTTTTGGGGCTTATAATACTTGCAATTTATTTTATTTGGTTGCATTTGTAAAATTATCATTTTTTTATTTGACAGCATCGAAAATCTAAATACTTAGTCATTATGGGAGAAAAAAATGCGAACTAAGATTTTACAGTTACTTGAAGGAAAAAATAGAATATGGGATTTCGAGATATGGATGTCACAAACACAGACATTTATTTGTGACGAAATCTCTGCTCAACTTATAAATCCTGATTTTTTAACTAATTTTTCCCGAAAGCAGTACTTAGATGAAATACTAGAATATTTAAAATCTGACCAATTTTTTAACAAAAAGTTAAGACACCACATTTTAATTGCAAGTATTTTTTTTCAAACAAAAGAATATCACTTATCTGATGAATATCTAAACAAAATAATCCCAGAACTGAATCCTCAAAATTACGAAGAAAACAGGATTGCATCCTATATTTTCTATTGCATGGCAAAAATCTGCTTAGAAAAAGCTGACTTCAGATCTTCAAATGAATATTTTATCAAAAGCTATCAATCAATTCTCGATCATGGTTCTCCTAATGAAAAAATATTTATCTTGTTAAGTTGGATTATACTATTTATTGAAAGTAGTTTTATTACATTGGCTGATAAACTGTTAACTCATCTAAGCAGCCATTTTATTCCTAAGCAGGATGATAATTTTGCGAAACTGCTCTTTTTACAGTTCTTTTGCCAAAAAAAACTGAACAACCTTGATGGTTCAATTAATTGGGTTAATATGCTGTTATCAATGCCCGCTTTGCATCTGGATGAAGATGACTGGTATTCTGTTCATATTTTCGCTGGAGAATTCTACGCCACATTAAAAAGAAATTTTGAGAAATCTATTTATCACTTTACATTTGCCAATTCCTTTTTATCTTTAAAATGGAAACATTTTATTAATCATATCACACTACTAAAAGATTACTTAAAAATCACTGATTATCTCAACATACGAATTGCTTATGAAGATAAAATGCATGAAATTATCCTGGAAAACAATCTACATAGTTCTCATTATCTCAATTCTCTGAAATCAGCTTATGAAGAATTAGAAACGGTATATACCAAGGTACAGGAAATGTCAATGACGGATAGTTTAACCGGACTAAGAAACAGACGATTTTTATGGATTAAAGCACCTGAGTTTATATTTTTGGCATCATCACAAAAAGTCTGTATCAGCTGTATCATGATTGATATTGATGATTTTAAACATATCAACGATACAAATGGTCATCAAACTGGCGATGAAGTCCTTAAACAATTATGTCATATTATCAAAGAATTTTTCAGAAAAACAGATATGGTTATTCGCTTTGGTGGTGAAGAAATCTTAGCTTTATTACTCAACTCAAGCCTTGAAAACACTGAACGTATATGTGAACAACTCAGAATGAATATCAATAATTTTATTTTTTCATCTAAAAATAAAACAATTAAATTAAGTGTATCAGTTGGAATAAGCCACCGAAAAGTAGTAAAAAATCAAGTGAAACTTATTGAAGAAATCATTGAAGAATCTGATCTGGCAATGTATTTTTCTAAATCAAATGGAAAAAATCAAGTCAATACATATAGCAAAATAAAAAATATAAAGCGAGGAAACGATGGCTCAGGTACTCATAAATAATGTAAATAAGATTTATGAAAATGGATTTCATGCAGTTAAAGATGTCAATATACGGGCAGAAGATAAAGAATTTGTTGTTCTTGTTGGACCTTCTGGATGTGGAAAAACAACCACTTTGAGGATGGTTGCCGGTCTTGAAACGATCAGCTCTGGAGAGATAATCATTGAAGATAAAATTGTCAACGATGTTTTACCAAAAGACCGAAATATTGCCATGGTTTTTCAGAATTATGCCCTATATCCTCACATGAGTGTATATGAAAATATGGCTTTTGCACTTAAACTTAGAAAAATGAATAAATCAGAAATCAAAAATAAAGTACAAGTTGCTGCTGAAATGCTGGGTATTGAAAAACTACTTGATAGAAAACCAAAACAACTCTCAGGTGGTCAAAGACAACGTGTTGCATTAGGAAGAGCAATTGTCAGAAACCCAAAAGTATTCCTATTTGACGAACCTCTCTCAAATCTAGATGCAAAAATGCGTGTTCAGATGAGAGCTGAAATATCACGATTACATAAAAATCTTCAAACAACTATGATTTATGTAACTCATGATCAAATTGAAGCAATGACGATGGCTGATAAAATCGTTGTTATGAAAGATGGGATTGTTCATCAAATTGACACGCCATTAAATGTCTATAATCATCCTGTTAATCTTTTTGTTGCAGGTTTTATTGGTAGTCCAGCAATCAATTCATTCAAAGGAAAGTTACTTCATGAAAACAGTCAGTTGTATTTTGTTAGCGAAGATTTAAAAATATGTTTAACTCAAGAACAAGTACACTCATTAAAAGACTACAAACTTAATGATATTATTTTTTCAATAAGACCTGAAGATATTTATGATTCAGATTTTGATAACCTTATCCAGGAGAAACAAATCGTTAAAGCATTCTGTGATATTGTTGAACCACTCGGTAATGAATATATGGTATATTTAAAAGTAGGTTCTTACAATATAACAGCTCGTTTTGACCCTAAAAAACTGCCAGTTATCAATGAAAATATGAATATCAGCTTTGATATGTCTAAAGCACACTTGTTTAATCCTGAAAATGAATTGTGTCTAATTTAAAAAGTATTCATAAAGAAGCAGCAATGAGATACAAATCAAATTCAATAAAAACAGCTAAAGAAGATAGTTAAAGGGATAATGTTAACAGCCCTATATCATGCTTTTGCCTATCTAATAATCAACTCTCATACTTTCTAAAAGATAATTAAGGATATTTAAAATGAAAGAATCATTTTTTGAAGTTTCATCTTCAACTCCTATTTTAGCTGTTGCGCTTCATGGAGGCCATCAGCTTCGTGATGAAATAAAAAAGATAATTGGATTAAGCAATAACGTACTTTTACATGAAGAAGATCCATTTACCGATTATATTGCGAGTGCTTTTGATTCCAGAATTATTCAAAATACCAGTCGCTTCGAATATGACATTAACAGATCTCCACAATCTGCAGTTTACAAAATACCTTCTGATTGTTGGAATCTGCCAATTTATCCAAATCAAATAAAAGAATCCATAAGTGAACAGTCACAACAGAAATACTCAGTTTTTTATAAACAAATTGATGAAATGCTCAACAATTTACTTAACAAATTCTCTAAAATCTTCATTTGGGATATTCACAGTTTCAATAATCGTGGAAGACCTGATATAAATAGCATAAATGATAATAATAGTGTACCTGATATTTGCCTTGGTACTAGTAATAGTCATTCGGATTTTTATCCCCTTTTTAAAGAGATTGCAGAAAACTTAAGAACAATTGATTTCTTTGGAAAAAATTTGTCAGTTGATTTTAATAATCCTTTTCCTGGTGGTTATTTTGCACGCTATCTGCATCATCATTTTGCTGAAAGAGTCGCAGTATTTTCTATAGAATTCAATAAAAGAGTATTTATGCAGAATACCCATTTTCAATTTGATGAAACAAACGGGATGATTGATATTGCAGCTATCAGCCGTTTAAGAGAAATGTTGCTTAGTCAAAATCAAATTATTTTGAATCATCTCAAATAGAATGATTATGTTAATTGATCAGAGATTTGATCAACTGATTATTATAACGTTGGTCTAATCCCTGACTTTAAAGTTATTCTAATAAAAACCATAGCCATTATAGAAGAAAGAACAGATACTGTTAATGAGGTAATTGCAGCAC
>JAGOCT010000199.1 GCA_017998585.1 Candidatus Cloacimonadota bacterium
AAACCTCATAATCCTCATCTTATTCAATCTTAAGGTCAAAGTATAACATGCTTTTTTTTTTGTAAAGAGAAAAATGAATAATTATAAAAATATATCTTATCTACTTATATTTATTACAGTTATCTCACCACATAAACATAAGACACGTAAAATGAGATTAATTTATTTTCTTGGTCTTTATTGGACAGACAAATAGCTTACCAGTCTTTTAGCACGATGAAAGATACATTTCAAGCATATTACAGATAACCCATTTCTTTAAAAGATGAAAATTCATTATCTCCAATAATCAGGTGATCAAGTAGCTTAATCTCAAGCAATGCCAAAGCCTGTTGAATCTTTGTAGTGATATGAATATCTGAGTCTGATGCCTTAAGATTGCCAGTCGGGTGATTATGAACGACGATAATCTGAGTAGCATGATATGCCAGACATTTTTCAACAATAATACGAATATACACTCTTGACTCATTTTTACTGCCTTCAAAGAGTGATTCTGCCTTGAGTATGCAATTTGCAGTATTCAGATACAAAACAAAAAATTCTTCATTTTTTTGACCTTTAAAATAATATTTAAAGAAATCATATACCTGCTGAGAAGAAGAAATATAATCAATCCCCTTAATTTTTTTCCTTTGCTGATAAATAAATGCCTGCCTTACAGACATAAACAACGCAACGCCAGTCTCCGGCAATCCTGCCAGTGCGAGCTCAGCTGCATCGGCATGAAATAAAGCATGAATATCATCATGAAAATGAGTCATTAGTTTTTTAGCCTTTATTTTTGTATCTTTTCTTGGATAAACAAATTGTAACAACAATTCTACCACTTCATAATCAAGAAAAGAATCCATCCCATTTTCCATCATTTTCTGTCTAAGTCGGGATCTGTGATTTTTGTTATCCTCTATCATTCATATTACCTCATTAATAAATTCAAATCTTATCAAAACATAAAAATCAAAAGCTGTCAAGAAAAAAACATTTGACTAAATCAGCCTTATGAATTTTTGTATTATAAAAATGAAATGAAGATGATTGGAGTGCTGAAATGTTTGATGTAAGAAAATACTTTGAAGCCAAAAACAATCCTGTAGATGCTGATTATCAAAACAATCTGAATAAGGTTCAGAGCATTTTTATAGAAATTCAGGCTCAGGATAAAACCCATTATACACGATATTTTGAGCAGCTCGCTCAATGGATTTTACTGATTGCTGAGTATGAAAAGGATTTTTCAAAGGAATATCTCTTAAAACATACTTTTGAAGAACTGAAATCATTTAACGAAATATTATTCAATGAAATCAAACCTGAAAATTATGAAAAGTCTTTCTTAAATCCTGAATATGCTGTACAGGCTTTTGGAGAAAAAACTGGTCAGTTATTGTGCGTTTTCTATTCTGGATTCCGTTCTTTTATCTCTTATGCGACAACTCATATGATTTTCAAAATCAATCGTAGTATTGTTCAATTTATTCAAATGTACGAAATCTACTGCCAAAAAGGCGAAGACTATGAAGAATTTAAAAAAATTGTTACTTATCCTTATTGGGCTGAGACTTATGAATCCCGTACACTCGGTTTTGACATGCGTTACAATCCTGAATATGCGTATTTAACAGACTTCATTGATAATACTGATCTGACTGATTTAAGATACCTTTTCTATTTTGGAAATTACATCAGTGATTATGAAATCAGAATGGCTCAGTTTGTCAATCAACTGGCTCAGGATAAAATAGACAAAGTAATGAAACAAACGGCTATTGCCTATGTTGAAGGTTTTAAAGAGAGCAATAAAGATTATACAAAACGTAAAAACGTAGTATTGATATCTATGCTGGGTATGGAACGTTTTACCAAAACACTTCTTAAAGAGTTGAGAAACTTTGGTTTTAATCCGATTGTTCCTAGCCTTTTCTCCAAAAATATCAATCAGCAGTTGGGATATGACCACCGTTTTGACAATGCGCTTGTTATGGATGAAGAATTTGTTAAACACAGCCTGATTGAAAGCGAAAGAGCGATTAAAGATTATGAAGCCATATTATCTCAATGCTCCGGATCAATCTATTTTGATCCATTTGGAGAAGAACCATTTGCACCAGTTAACAAAACAGCAGCATTGAAGTTAAGCCCAGAACAGATTGAAATAAATCGCAATTTCTCAAATCAGTATTCAATGATGTTTTATAAAGCATACAAACGTGAAGAAGCCAGTTTCTGCATAATTGGTTTCCCAACACCAGAAATCGGAGATCAGTTTGAAGAGATTTTTGATAAAACTGTCGATATCAATATGCTGGACCATTATGAATATCTTAAGATTCAGCAATGCCTGATTGATGCGTTGGATAAAGGTGAGCATGCTCATATCAAAGGAAAAGGCAATAATCTGACTGATTTATACATCAAATTACCAAAACTAACTGACCCTGAAAAACAAACGAATTTTGCGAATTGCGGAGCAACCGTAAATATTCCTGTTGGAGAGGTATTCAATACGCCTCAGTTAACCGGGACACATGGTCGACTTCACATTTCTGAAACTTTCCTCAATGGCCTTTTTTACAAAGAACTAACACTTGATTTTGAAGACGGTTGTATATCCAATTATAGTTGTGCCAATTTTGATAAAGAAGAAGAAAATAAAAAATACATAGAAGAAAATCTGATTTTTCCTCATAAATCTCTGCCAATTGGAGAATTTGCCATCGGCACAAATACGCTCGCTTATGTTGTTGCAAAAAAATACGATATAATGTCTGTCTTACCAATATTGATTATTGAAAAGATGGGTCCGCATATTGCCATTGGAGATACCTGTTATTCTTGGGAAGAAGACACCGTAGCACTGAATCCTGATGGCAAGGAAATCATCTCACGTGACAATGAACGTTCAATACTTAGAAAGGAAGATCCTTCAAAGGCTTATACTCAGGTTCATGTTGACATTACTCTGCCTTACGATGAAATCGCCTTGATTGAAGCAGTTACTGAGAATGGTGATCATATTGATATTATTCGTGACTGCCGCTTTGTTCTGCCTGGAACAGAAATTTTAAATAAAGCATTCGAAGCTTTATAATATCACTAAATTTACCGGCTTACCCCCTACAGGTGAGCCGGTACACAATTATTACATACATGAAAATCATTAAAGACTTGATTATCTACGAAGAAAAAATTCAAAAATCTACCTTTATTGCCCAGTTATGTCCAGTTAACACCTGGCAGGAAGCCAAAGATTTTATTACTCAAATCAACCAGGAGAATCAAAATGCAACCCATAACTGTTGGGCTTATATTGTAGGTAACAAGGGAGAAATATCCCATTCTTCTGATGACGGAGAGCCCTCAGGAACTGCTGGGAAACCGATATTGAATGCCCTGAATAAGTATCAGATGACAAATATTGTTGCAGTTGTTACACGTTATTTTGGAGGGATAAAATTAGGAATCAGAGGTTTAATTGATGCTTATGGCGGAGTCTGTGACAGAGCGATAGAACAATCTCAGACTGAAGAGTTAGTCTTTAAAAAATGTATTTCTATCACTACAGATTATGACTTTTATAATATACTGAAACACCGTATTGCCATACCTGAACTGAGGATTCTCAATACAGAATATACAGACAAAGTCGTATTGATAATTGAAATACATGAAGAAAAACTAAATTTTCTATTCCCTATACTCAATGAGATGCAGATCCGGAAAAAGCTCGAATATCAAATCATTTGAAAATTGTTTTACCCTTCATTATCATCATTGTCATTTATATAATGGTTTATACCATTCGGAATATCAATTGGTCGGGTTCGAATCATCTTACAGGTCTCTTTATAAATTTTAAATATTTCATCTGAGATGTGCTGGGGGAGCCTTTTCCCGTTTAGATAAACATCATTTTTAAAATTTAGTTTTAGTATATTTCGAAAATTCATTTGAAATGATACATTTTCAGGATTAAATCCATTGCTTAACAAGTATTCATTGATTTTCATCAAAAAAAGATGAATCCGCTTCTGTTCAAAATCAGTTCTCTTCTGAATATCAGTCGATCTGTTTCCTTCAACCATGTAACTTTTTTGAGGTAGTTTGTTAACTTTATACTTTGACATATCCTCATTTTTATTCAGACTTGATCTGTTAAAATCAGCATCTAATGAAGCTGTTAATAACAACAAAACAAATACAAAGCAAATTGTTTTAATATGCTTTTCCATATCTACTCCTTTCTTTATGCTCAATTATAAATTTTAGTAATTCTAAAAATTTGTAAGAGTTCAAAAAAGTTTAACATAGAAATAAAAGGCGTTCAAAAGAACGCCCTTATCATTTTTTGTTTTTGCATATTTTAATCTTTTTGTTCAGGGCAATCATCGTATAGTTTTAAGCCCTCAGGTAAATTGAGTGTTTTTGTACGAACTTGTTTACAAGTTTCGTAATAAAGTTTAAAAACTTCTTTTGACACTTCTTTTGGTAATCTTTTATTATTTAGATAT
>JAGOCT010000200.1 GCA_017998585.1 Candidatus Cloacimonadota bacterium
ATGTTTATGTTACCTGTGAGGTCTGTAAAGGCCGAAGATACAATCATGAGACCATGTCAGTCAAGTACAAAGGAAAGAGTATCTCCGATGTTTTGGATATGGATGTTCAGGAGTCTCTGGCATTATTTGAAAATATCCCTCAGATTACCAAAAAATTACAGACTCTGGCGGATGTCGGCCTGGAATATATCAAACTGGGGCAATCTGCAACGACTCTTTCCGGTGGTGAAGCGCAAAGAATAAAACTGGCAAAAGAATTGTCAAAAACCTCTACCGGACAGACGCTTTATATCTTGGATGAACCAACTACAGGTTTACATTTTGATGATATTAATAAGTTGCTAATGGTCTTACAGCGACTGGTGGATATGGGAAATTCTGTATTAGTGATTGAACACAATCTGGATGTGATAAAATGTGCCGATTATATCATAGATTTAGGCCCTGAAGGGGGAGATGGCGGTGGAACAATCGTCGCAAAAGGGACACCTGAAGAAGTCATGAAAAATAAAAAATCATATACTGGTAAATACCTTAAAAAGCATATCGGGGGCTGATTTATGCGTAGTTACCCGTGCTACAAGGGTGTACAGCAAGCTACCAGCTTGCTAAAAATTCCGTACTACAAGGGTGTACAGCAAGCTACCAGCTTGCTAAAAATTTCGTACTACAAGGGTCCCGCTTGTAGCCTCATTTTCTGCAAGCAGGATGCTTGCAGTACGGTGATTGTCCATGAATAGGCATATCGGAGGCTGATGCTTGCTGTTTAACTCGTTTGAATTCGCTGTTTTTCTGCCTTTGGTATTTATACTTTACTGGTTTGTTTTTAACAAGAATCTGAAGATTCAAAATGCCTTTTTACTGGGGGTCAGCTATGTCTTTTATGGCTGGTGGGACTGGCGTTTTTTATCCTTAATCTTTATTAGCTCACTGGTCGATTTCCAAATAGGAAAATGCTTCAGTCATATTCAAAAACCTGGTCATCGAAAGATTTTGCTAGGCATCAGTATATTGGTGAATCTGGGGATTTTAGGTTTCTTCAAATACTTTAATTTCTTTGCTGAAAGCTTTGTCTCAGCCTTTTCTTTGTTTGGGAAGTCTTTTGAAATCAGCAGGCTGGAATTACTTTTGCCGGTAGGAATCAGTTTTTATACTTTTCAGACAATGAGTTATACCATTGATGTGTATTTTAAAAAGATGAAAGGAACGCATGACTTTATTCAGTTTTTTGCTTATGTTTCTTTTTTCCCTCAACTGGTTGCTGGTCCGATTGAAAGGGCTGTTCATCTGTTACCCCAATTTGAAATTAAGCGGGTTTTTGATATCTACAAGGCAAAAGAAGGACTAAGACAAATTCTCTGGGGACTGATAAAAAAGGTGGTAATTGCTGATAATTGTGCAGAATATGCCAATCAGATTTTTAGTCAGTATAGTCAGCATAATGCTGCTACATTGGCTTTAGGTGCTCTATTCTTTGCCTTTCAGATTTATGGAGATTTTTCAGGTTATTCCGATATCGCCACTGGATCTGCTAAATTATTCGGGTTCAGATTGATGCAAAACTTCTCTTTTCCTTATTTTTCTAGAGATATCTCTGAATTTTGGAGAAGATGGCATATTTCTCTTTCTACCTGGTTTAGAGATTATTTATATATCCCATTGGGAGGAAGTCGTTGCTCAAAACTGAAACAAATCAGGAATACGTTTATCATATTCATTGTCAGCGGTTTCTGGCATGGTGCGAACTGGACATTTTTGATGTGGGGGGCTGTTCATGCTTTATACTTTATACCTTTATTACTGCTTGGCCGAAATAGAAAGCATCTGGACATTGTCGCTTCTCAGAAATTGCTGCCAGATTTGAAGGAATCTGTAAAAATTGTTTTTACTTTTTTATTGACTTGTATTGCCTGGATTTTCTTTAGAGCAGAGAGCTTAAAAGATGCGTTTTTATATATCGGAAGATTAATTTCTTTTGATATTTTCTCAAAACCGGATATGCTTTCTGCTAAAATGCTGCTTATTTTGCTATTTATTTTAATCTTTATGATGATCGAATGGATAGGCAGACATCATGACTTTGCCTTACAAAATATGAAGAAAATCAGTAATCGAAAACTTCGCTGGTCAATGTACTACGGCATGATTTTAGCCCTCTTCATCTTTTCCGGAAATCAACAACAATTCATTTATTTTCAGTTCTAAATATGAAAAAGATCCATTTTTTTATCACTTACTTTTTAGTTTTCTTTTCGCCCATATTGCTGATAATGTTGTCTCTTGAGCTAGCGCTTCGTCATATACCGAATGATTATAAGCATAAAATGGCGATTCTCGAACAAAAATCATCCCAAATTGATATGCTTATACTTGGGAATTCCCACACCCTGCATGATATTAATCCTGAATACTTATCAGATAACACATACAATCTGGCGTATTCAAGCCAAACATTAGATTTGGATTATCTGATTTTAGAAAAATATATCAAAAGGATGACTTCACTTAAATCGATTATTCTGCCGGTATCTTATTTCTCTCTCCATAAAAATCTGGAAGACAGTGAAGAGAAATGGCGTTATAAAAACTATGTGTTATATCTCAAAGTACTTAGAACTTTTGATCTGGTTAAGCATTCTGAAGTATTGTCTAACTCTTTGAGAATCAATATAAAACGCCTTTTGACTTATTACATTAAAAAAGAAAATCCCTTGATATGCAATGACAAAGGGTTTGCTGATAATTACGAAGGACAAGATAAGGCTGATTTTGATGTAATGGCTATTCAAACGGCTCAATCTCATGAATTAGGCAGTGTTAAAACATATCGGAAAAATACCCGATTAATGGAAAAAATCTGCCAGATGACTGCCGAAAAGGGCATCAGACTGATTCTGATATATCCGCCTGCTGATCACAGGTATTTTAAAGCCTTAAATGCTGATAAAGCCTTAAACAATGAAAAATTTATAAACAATTTGTGTGAAAAGTATCAACATATCAGCTACCTGGATTTCAGCAAAGATAGCCGTTTTACCTTAGAAGACTTTTATGATGTGGATCATCTCAATTTGCAAGGCTCGGAAAAACTGAGCAGAAAAATAGCTGAGTTCACTATAAAAAGCACAAGAACCACGAAAAATACAAAAAATACGAAAACAAAGGCTTAAAAATGGTATTTTAAACTACTTTCCTGGATTTTTTATATATTTTCATCTTAAAATGATTCTTTTTTTTCATATTATGGAGTTATTATAGCAGACTCATAGCTAATATAATTTTTATAGCAGAATTTAACTAGTTTATTCATCAATAACTTTTGAGAATTATAAACTTAAAACTTTTTTCAATCCTTTTAAAAGTGTTACAATATAAGCATAAAAAAGCGCATAAACCACATAATACAGTAGGGGCAGGTTTTACGCCTGCCCTAAACTAGTTAGCAGGTTTTACGCCTGCCCTAATGTTTTCATCTCCATAGTTGGAGCTCATCCAGACTTGATTTTAGATAATTCAGAATGTATTTTTACCAGTTTCTTCGCCTCCTTCAAATGTAATCGATGCGTATTGATGACTTTATTTTGATAAATCACATGATATAATTGTTTGTTAGGATTACTTTGCAGGGGATTAGATAGCACTCTTTTGATGATATATCCCTCCCATACATAAGCTGAAACGCCAAACATATCTTTGATCACATGATATATCATGAGGCATCCTCTTTTTTTAAATCTTCAAGTTGATCAAAATAAGTCTGACATTCAGAGTCAAATGTTTCTACGTCTTTGAATTGAACTTCTGGATAGCATTTTTTATGAATCGATGATTTATCATCTTCAGGCGAATATAATTCGATCGTACATTTATGCTCATCACGACTGGCTTGCACTTCAATTCGAATGCAAAAATCCTTTTTGTATTCCTCGATATTGAAATAGATAAAATCGCTGTAATAGCAATAATGGCCGGCTTTTAAATGTTGAACGATCTTTTGCATAATTTTTATTCTTTTCCAAATTTGATGTACAGGTATTTTCATTTTTTTCTCCTTTTTTTTTAGAATGTTGTAGCGCAAGCTACCAGCTTGCGAATCGTTGTACCGCAAGCTACCAGCTTGTGAAAAGAAAAAAACAAGCAAGTTGCTTGTCGTACGACCAGCTTGCGGTACGATTAAAGGAGAAAAACAATGACTGATATTTACAAGCTATTGCTGGATTATACGATCTGGCCTGTTTTACTGGCAGTTCTCTGTTATCTTTGGAAAGACCAGGCGAGCCGGATAAAATCCATTGAATCTAAATTTAATAAAATCGAAAAAGAACTTGTTCGGATTTCAACGCTGGTTGAGTCCTATATTTCAAATAAAATACGTCAAAAGCCTGGCTAAAAAAAAGGATGGAATTGCTTCCATCCTAACCATAATATCGAACGAATGTTGTTATTTACCTTTGAACGACAGATTCTTTCAATACTTCCACTTTTAGTTTTTTTACGCCATCC
>JAGOCT010000002.1 GCA_017998585.1 Candidatus Cloacimonadota bacterium
TGATGTGATGATTGTTGATTCACTTTCAGTCATTAATAATGTTGTAGTAGGAGAAAACTCAAGTAATGCAAATGACTTGTTTAGCCTGACAGTTAATCATAATGTTGTACCAGGAACTCGTATTCCTATGGAACTGGTGTTTGTTTATCAAAATATGGAACTTAAACGAATTCCATTTATAATGAATACTCAAAATGCTTTGTTAACTGATCCACTTGGTCCTGATGAATTTGGTTATGTGATTTTAGATCAGGGTGATATGAATTACAATAACTGTCCATCTTATGAGTGGATTGAAATATCAACTATAGGAAATAATACTGGTATCTCAGATCCTTATGATAATATGGATATGGTTCAGTCAGTAACATTGCCATTTCCATTCAGATTTTATGGAGAACTATATAATCAAATTACAGTATCATCCAATGGATTTTTTGTATTTGGTGTAACAACAAATCCGGCAATGCGAAATACGCCTTTGCCTGGTAGTGGCGCTCCTGTAAACATGGTTGCTCCTTTCTGGGCAGATATTATCGTACAGGATAGTGGTGATTCAGGCGTTTATACCTATTATCATCCAACACTTCATGCTTTTATCATTGAATGGCACAATGTAAGAAATTACTATTACAGGAATCATACAATGTCTCCATTTACCAATTTTCAGGTAATTCTTTATGATTCACAATTTTATCCGGATGTTCCAGTAGATGGGGTTATGAAGTTCCAGTATAAAGATTTTCATCAGGGATTTCAAGGGACAGATGAGTATCCTTGTAACTTCTTTACTGCAGGTATTCAAAATCAAAATGGTACTATTGGTTTAAACTATGTATATAACAATCAATATAATAATGCCTGTGCTCAGCTTGGAAATCAAAAAGCATTATTAGTTACTACAACCAGAAATCTAACAAATAATTCTGCTTTGTTTACACTTCCTCTTCAATTTTCTGTTTTGGAAGATATGAATGTTACCTATGATTTATCTCAGTATATAACTGATTTTAATCCAGAGAATGCGACAGACTATCAAATTACCTGTACTTCATCAGAACATGTTAATGTCAGCATGAATGGATTTAATCTAACACTTACACCCCAAGCAGACTGGTCTGGAACTGAAAGTTTGTTGTTCATGTTGCATATTAACAACCGACAGATCGTTAGTAGGATCAGTTCAGTAAAAGTGAATCCGATGAATGATGCGCCTTATATTGTCAATCCACTTCAATCAATTACAATCAATGATAATAATATCTATACTGGACTTAATCTGAACCAGATTTTTAGCGATCCTGATTTACTTTATGGTGGAATTTTAGGTTTTACTTGTCAACCTGTAGATTCTATACAAGTGAGTATATCAAATGGACTTGTTACAATGATACCTGCTCATAACTGGATTGGTCAAAGAACTTTAACATTTACAGCGACTGATGATAGTCTGTTGTCTGTAACTCACAGTATAATTGTGAACGTTATCGATGTAAATGAAGCCCCGGTTGTTAACTTCCCTGAAGTCATTAATGGACTTGAAGATAATGTATTACTGATTAATCTGGAAGATTATGTCAATGATATTGATAATCCATTTAATGAACTTGAAATTACTGCATTTTCTTCAGCTCATTTAAATGTAAATTTAAATCTTAATCAACTTGTTATTACTCCAGCACTTAATTTTAATGGATCAGAATACGTCCGTATTGTTGTCTCTGATTTGATTGACAGGAAAAATTCAGATAGATTATCATGTGTCGATTCTGTTTTAATTCATATTCTTCCTGTGAATGATATTCCTGTTATTAACTCATTTTTACCCGCAGATTCCTCTTTCACAGTAGAAACAGGGGTGCCTGTACAATTCACAATAACAGCTTCAGATTATGATAATAATTCATTATATTATTATTGGTTTGTAAATGGAGTCAACCAACAAACATATAGTCATACAATAACAAAAACATTTCTTGAGACAGGTTCATACACCGTTGCTTGTCGAATTACTGATGGATTCAATTATATTTATCAAACATGGACAGTGAATGTTACACTTAATCATGATGATGTTGTGGTGAAAGAAACCGCTTTAAATGGAAATTACCCTAATCCATTTAATCCCGAAACAAAAGTGAGTTATCAACTACATAAAGATGGTATGGTGAATCTAAAAATTTACAATCTAAAGGGACAATTAGTAAAAGAACTTGTCAATGAAGTCCAGAAACAGGGAAGATATTCACTTATCTGGAATGGTGAAAATGCGGAAGGAAAAAAAATATCTTCCGGTATATATTATCTCATGATGAAAACACCAGAATATTCAAAAATTCATAAGATGATGCTAATTAAATAGAATATAATCCGTTAAGTAATTGAAGCATGGTATAAAAGCCATGCTTTTTTTATAAAAAAAAGCTAAATTAGCACTCTTTTAAAAAGATTGCTAAAAATAATTTGCTTTTTTAGAAAACCTGATTATCATATCATTAGAATAAATTATATGGAGGTAGAAAATGATAGGGATAGTAAAAAAAGGATCTATGATGCCAGTGTTTAGCTTATTCGATGATTTTATCGACAGGTTAACCAGTGATGAGTTAAAACATACACCTCACAAAACAGAAGCTTGTCAGATGCCTGTTGATATTTCAGAGAATGAAAGAGAATATAAAGTGATGGCTAATTTACCTGGCATTGCAAAAGAAAACATTAAAATTAGTTTTCTCAAAGGTCAGATGACTATTGAAACTCAAATCAAAGAGGAAAAAGTAGAAACAGAACAGAAAGTAATCAGACGGGAAAGATACTGTGGCATTTATCAACGTTCCCTTTATCTGCCTGACAACATTGAAGCTGACAAGATCAGTGCAAAGATGGAAAATGGCGTCTTAACCGTTGTCATACCCAAAATTGAAGTTAAAAAACAAAGCTTTATTACAATTGAATAATGGAGGTGAAAAATGAAACTGATCCCAATCCGCAAAGAAAAAGAAATGATGCCTATGTGGTCACTCTTTGATGACTTTATGGACAAATTTCTCAATGAAGATCTGACAGAGAATTCAAAGATCATGGCAGTTGATGTACTTGAGAATGATAAAGCCTATGAAATAAAAGCCAATCTGCCAGGTATCCCAAAAGAGAAAGTCAACATTTCTCTTAAGGAAAATCAATTGATTATTTCAGCCAGCCATGAAGTCTCAAAAGAAGAAAAACAAAAAGATACCATCATCCGTTCAGAGAGATTTAGTGGATCTTATCAAAGAGTCATTAGTTTACCTGACAATTGTGATGCCGAAAATATTAAAGCAAAACTGGATAATGGTGTGCTTTCTCTCAATATACCTAAGAAAGAACCAAGTCCGAAGAAAGAAATTGTCATTGAGTAAGTGTGAAATTTATCTACAAGCAGGTTATAGCGTTAACTACCAGTTTTCGAAAATCTGATACTTGTAGAACAAAAAAGGGCAGGATATCCTGCCCTTTTTGATTATATGTAAGTTTTTTATCTGTTAGATCTTGAGAATTCAAGTCCAGCTCTGAACGCTTTTAAGTTCATTTCAACGACTGCTTCGCCTTTTCTTTCAAATACTTCCTGAATAGCTGTTTCAATATCTTCAATCTTTATATTCATAAATTCAGCTGCTGCACCGAGCATGACCATATTCATGGAACGGGCTGCTCCTAACTCTTTTGCCATTTCATCAGCATTGATGCAAATATTGTTTTTAATGCTTTTAACAGCAGAGATGACGGTTTCAGTTTCTGGGTAGTTACTTATGTTAATGAATGGTTTGTTATTGGTAACGAGCCATCCTTCTTGAGATAAGAATGGTAAATATCTGAGAGATTCCATTGGTTCGACAGAGAGAATCATGTCGCATTTTCCCATCGCAATCAGGTCAGAATAGATCGGTTTATCAGAAATACGAAGGTGAGATTGAACATCACCACCACGTTGACTCATACCATGAACTTCTGCCTGTTTCAAATAGTAACCACTTTTAAGTGCTGCTTCGCCAATAATCGTAGCGATTGATAAGATACCTTGTCCACCGACTCCGGCTAAAATGATGTCTAATTTCATTGTGGTCTCCTACTTTCTGTTTTTCTTTGCTAAAGTCTGGATACATTCACGGCGTGGGATAATGACTGAAACGCCATTATAAGCCATTTCTTCTTTAAAGATATTGACCATCTCGTCATGATTTCTTTTCAGTGGCAGAACTGTACGGATATGTTCTGGCTCAACACCTAATCCCTGGCAAATTTGTTCAATTTTTCCTAGTGCAGAAGAATCCTGACCGCCTGTCATACCAGTTGTTTCGTTATCAACTATGACGACAACTACGTTTGTTTTTTCATTTACACAGTCTAACAATCCGGTGATACCTGAATGACTGAAAGTTGAATCACCAATGACAGCAATAGATGGGAATAATCCAGCATCAGCTGCGCCTTTAGCCATCGTGATAGAAGCACCCATATCTACGCAACTGTTAATTGCCTGATATGGAGGTAAAGCGCCTAATGTATAGCAGCCGATATCAGAGAATACATGACCGCTTCCGAAAGGCTCAAGTGATTCTTTTAAGGCATTATAGGTGTCAATATGAGGACAGCCGACACACAAAGCGGGTGGGCGTGGTGCAACAATTTCAGGTATTTCAAGTAATTCATTTTCTTTAATATTAAGGGCTTTGGCTACGATATTGGGATTTAACTCACCATCGCGAGGAACTGTATTGTCTAAACGACCTTTAACGGTTACAGACTGACTTAAATAGCCTTTAATCATTTCTTCTACTAAAGGTGCTCCATCTTCAAGTACAAGGATAGTACTGCATTCTGAACACAGTTTTTCAATCATTTTACGAGGTAATGGGTATTGTGATATCTTTAATACAGGGTAAGGGCATGGATTATCATTATAATTCTCCATTAAATAATTGTAAGCTAAACCACAAGCGATTATACCCATCGATTTATCAGTGCCTTCAAAATATTTGTTAAATGGGCTGTTTTCTGATTCTTCAATCAACTGACCTTGTAAAGCGAGCAATCTCTTAAATCTTTTTCGTGAAACAGCAGGGAGGAGGATAAACTGAGTTTTATCTTTTGGGAGTTTCATTTCATTTTCAGTTTTAACCGCTTTTCTGTCTATACCTGCTCTTGAATGTGATAATCTGGTTACAAAGCGAACCATTACAGGTAATTCATATTTTTCTGAAAAATCAAATCCATAATGAGCCATTTCATAGGCTTCCTGTTGATTGGATGGTTCTAATGCCGGTAATAATGCAAATTTTGCATAAAAACGAGAGTCTTGTTCATTTTGAGATGAATGCATAGAAGGATCATCAGCCACAGCGACGAGTAAACCGCCGTTTGCTCCAGTGAAAGCTGAGTTTACATAAGGGTCAGCTGCGACATTAAGCCCAACATGTTTCATGGTAACAATCGTTCTTTTTCCGGCATAAGACATACCAATGGCACTTTCCATTGCAGTTTTTTCATTCGCAGACCATTTTCTGTGAACATTACGTTCTTCAGCTAATGGGTTTTTTTGAATGTACTCAATGATCTCAGTGGAAGGAGTTCCTGGATAACCATAAGCGCCGGACATGCCAGCATCTAAGGCTCCTTGAGCAAATGCTTCATCACCCAGTAAGAGTAGTTTTTTCATTGCAACCTCTTTTTAATTATTTTTTTTACTAATTTTCATAATTGGTCATTTTTTTGCAAGCATTTTTTTGTTTTTTTTAAAAAAAGTTTCTTTTGATGTATAATCAGGTAGCCATGATGATTTAAATCTAAATGATTTTTACTTTAGTAAGTCGATTTTCGCTTGATAGCAGATAAGGAGTAAAGCTTTCAACTTTGATAATCCAGGTAAGTAGGTAACATTCTGATAAGCTGATAAACTGGATATATTTTTTAAAATACTAGCTCTATTCATCTCAAGAAAATGAAAAAATATTCTGATGATTTCTGATATCATGAATTTTTGGTCTTTACAAATTGAATGAGAATATTCTGGAGTTCCTTATGACTAAACGGTTTACTAATACTTGCTGTAAAACCATATTTTTGAGGATTCGCCATGATAGGGTCATCTGAATATCCACTTGCTACAATTATTGGAACTTGAATATTATTTTTTCTGATTATCTCTGTCGCTTCTTTTCCTCCCATTCCTCCAGGAATTGTCAGATCAAAAATCATCGCTTTTAATTTATTTTCAGTGTTGTTTAAAACATAATCTACTGCTTTACTACCATTATCCAGACAAACAACTTCATAACCAAAATAAGTAAGCATCTCTTTTACTGTATTTTGTATAATCTCCTCATCATCCATTACCAGTATGAGTCCTGTATCAGAAAATTCTGTTTGGGCTTCCTGTGTTTCATCAGATAAAACAGTATCCAAAGAAGCCGGTAGAAAAATATGAAAGGTAGTTCCAAGTCCTAATAGTGATTCAACTTCGATAGTTCCATTATGCTTATAAATGATTGAATAACTGGTTGCCAATCCCAGACCATGACCTTTAGATTTTGTAGTAAAAAAAGGATCAAATATCTTTGAGATTAATTCACCGGGTATTCCTATTCCTGAATCTTTTACGGATATTTTGACGTATTGACCACTTTTCAGCATAGGATGTGTGTTTGATATCACCTCATTTTTTGCCGAAATCTCTATCGATCCGCCAACAGGCATAGCTTGTTGAGCATTGATTACAATATTTTCTATTACCTGGCCGATTTGATTTTCATCATAATTTACTAACCATAGATTATCCTCAATCAGAAACTGTGCAGTTACATTTGAACCACTAAGTGCAAATCTAGTCGTATTTTCAATAAATGGAAACAAATGACTTACTTTTTTGACAGGATTTCCGCCTTTAGAAAAAGTAAGCAGTTGTTGAGTCAGAGATCTGGCTCTGTTAATTGTATTTATCGCATTTTCAATATATTCATGCCTTTTATTTTCTTTACTTTTCAGATTTGATAGTTCAAGAGAGCCGTATATGCCTCCTAACAAATTGTTAAAATCATGAGCAATTCCACCAGCTAATACTGCTAGAGATTCCAGCTTAGAAGTTCTTTGAACGGTTTCTTGAATATTGTGTTTTTCAGTAACATCTCTAAAAACCAAGACGACACCTACCGTTTCATTATCTGAGTTTTTTATTGGAGCTGCACTATCAGTGATAATCATTTCTGTCCCATTTTTTGAAATCAACATCGTATCATTAGCTAATTCCACTATTTGCCCTGTTTTGATAACTTTTTCAACTGGATTTACACAATTCTTTTTTGTTTTTTGATTAATAATGTGAAAAATGTCAGTGATCTGTTTCCCTTCAGCTTCAGATTGAGACCAACCAGTCATTACTTCTGCAGATTTGTTAATGATAAGCACTCTGCCTTTAGTATCTGTAGATATCACACCATCTCCAATACTTTTAAGTGTAACTGCTAATCTTTCTTTTTCATCATAAAGATTTGTTTCTATTTTCTTTCTGCTGGTGATATCTAAGGTACTGCCAACTATTCTAATAATTTTCCCCGATTTGTCCTTAACAGGCACAAGAGTTGTTAAAGCAAATTTGATACCCAAAGCAGGTAAATTGACTTCTTCTTCATAAGAGATTGTTTGATTTTGCTCAATACATTTCCTGTAATTGGCAGTTATCTGATTAGCGACATCAAGTGGAAAAAAATCACGGAATTTTTTCCCTCTAACCTCTTCTGCTTTGACACCTGTAATTTCTTCATCGGCTTTATTCATGTTACTTATACTAAAATCGCCATCATCTTCAACATCAATAATAAAAATGCCATAAGCTGTAGCATCAAAAATCGCTTGAATATCAGAGTCTCTCTTTCTAAGATTTTCTTCAAATTCGATTCTGTGAGTAACATCTCTTACTAAGACCACTACATATTCTTCTGTTTCAAATTGAGTGTACTGAATTTTAACCTCAGACCAGAACAGTCCTTTGTTCTTCTTTCTTGACCACCACAGAAAAGTTTGTTGTCCTTCTGTTTTTGACTTATGAATCCAGTTTAAAGCTTCATTTTCTGAGTAAGGAGCATCACCCATGCTAATATCGTTTAATGACAGTTTTAATGCTTCTTTTTTTTTCATAACCATACATATTTAGCATTGCCTGATTAACATCCAGAATTTTTCCTGTATTGGCATCATGCACTAGAATCGCATCAGAGCATGTATCCAAAATCGTTTTTAGATAAATTTCATTTCTCATTTGTTTTTTATTTTGCTTTTCAAGTGCTTTTCTAGTTAGTTTATTAGTTATGAAATAAAGAAATAGTATAGAAAATGAGACGATTAGAATAAGAAATAAAAGTAAATTTGTATAACTAATCTCTGTTTTATGATTTACACTGAATGTGTTTTGAGCTGCTAAAAAATTGAATTGAAAAAATGTGAACAGAATTAGACTTTTTTGGGAGGTTTCACCGAAGCTTATAATTACCCTCTTGATTTTTTTAAACGTGTTACATTTCATCTATTTCCTCCATTATAAATATGATAATACTTTTCTGACAGTTAGTCAATTGAAATTTCAATTAGTTTAGATTCTTGTTGAATGAGTATAATTACAAGTTAATTAGTGAGACATTTCTGTATTCCATTCTTCAAAAATAAAGATAGTTTTGACTTCATGCTAATTCATAAATAACATATAAATGTCCAGGGAGAGACAAAAGAATTTTATGATTTTAATTTTCTTGACAAATCTAAGATATGTTTTTATTTTGAAAAACTAAAAAGAAAGATATATGGAGTTGTCATGAAAAGAGCTTTATTAAGTCTCTCAGATAAAAGAAATCTTGAAGAATTTGCGAATGATTTGCTTACGTTAGGTTATGAACTTGTATCCACGGGTGGTACCTTAAAAGTATTGCAAGATGCAAATATAAATGCAAAAGCAGTATCAGAGGTCACCAGTTTCCCTGAGATAATGAATGGTAGAGTCAAAACACTTCATCCTAAAATCATGGGTGGAATTTTAGCTGTACCAAGTAATTTGAATCATATTCAGCAAGCAAAAGAGAATGGAATAGAACTTTTTGATTTGATTGTGGTAAATCTTTACCCATTTGAGAAAACAATCAACAACCCATTAGCAACCTGGGCTGATAAAATTGAAAATATTGATATTGGTGGCCCATCTCTGATTCGTGCTGCAGCAAAAAATTATCAGTTTGTCACCGTTGTTACTGACCCTTCTGATTATGACAAAGTGATTGAAGAACTAAAAAACAATCAGGAAACTACTATTGATACCCGAAGATATCTTGCTCAGAAGGCTTTTGCTCATACCGCTGCCTATGATAGTTTGATTGCAGATACTTTTAATCATGAACAAAAAGACAGAAACAAAGGTATGTTGAATATAGGTTTACCATTAAAAGATGACTTAAGATATGGAGAAAATCCTCATCAAAAAGCAGGGTTTTATGAAAGTGATTATGATCATTTAATAGAAGTCATTCATGGAAAACAATTGTCTTACAATAATTATCTGGATATTGATTCTGGTTTGAAACTCATTATGAATTTTGATAAAAAGACTGTTGCTATTTTGAAACATACAAATCCATGTGGTGTTGCAAGTGCTGATACTTTACTCGAAGCATATAGAAATGCCTTTGCATGTGATACATTATCTCCTTTTGGGGGAATTGTTATTTTAAATGATGAATTGGATATGGAAACTGCCAAAGCCATTAATGAAGTCTTTACAGAAATCATCATTGCGCCAGCTGTTAATCCAGAGACTCTTAACTTCTTAAAAAAGAAAAAAGACAGACGAATTGTAATTTATCAGCAAGATGAGTTGATTAAATTAAAAACTCATAAAAATGTGGTAACCTGTCTCAATGGTTATTTATGTCAGGAAAGTGACAATCTGAATATAAACAGAGAAGACTGGACTTTTGCTAGTCAGATTATCCCTGATGATGAAACAATGTATAGTCTTGAATTTGCCTGGAAAGTAGTGGCAAAAGTCAAATCTAATGCCATTTGTCTCGTAAAGGGAACACAAACAATTGGGATAGGCGTTGGACAGACATCAAGGGTTGATTCTTTAAAGATAGCTATCAATCGTGCAGAAGAAATGGGCTTTGACTTAACCGGAGCAATATGTGCCTCTGATGGATTTTTCCCAAAAACAGATTCAATTGATTTGATGGTTCAGAAAGGTGTTAAAGCTATTATTCAACCAGGTGGTTCAAAAGCTGATCCAGAAGTGATTGATGCTGTTAATAATGCAGAGATTGCTATGATTTTGACTAATAGAAGACATTTCAGACATTGAGGTAAGCGTGAAAGACTATTTAATCAGGGGAATAACAAAAGATAAATGTATCCGCTTTTTTGCAATCAGCGCAAATCAGGTTGTTTCAGAGGCTATGAAAATTCATCATCTGTCCTATACGAATTCGATTTTATTAGGTCGTACACTTATTGCTGGATTACTCATGAGTAATGATTTAAAAAATGAAGATGATTTACTGACAATTCGTTTTATTGGAGACGGACCTGCAGGACATTTTCTCGTTACATGCAACGGGAAAAATTCTATAAAAGGGTATTCTGAAAATCCAGGTTTTGAATCAGAAAAAGGTTTCAATGCATCTGCTGCTGTTGGCTCTGGTGTAATTAATGTCATTAAATCAATCGGAGATTTAAAACCTTATATTGGTCAAACCAACATTATCAGCGGGGAAATTGCTGAGGATATTGCTTACTATTATATGCAATCAGAGCAAATCCCGACAGCAATCCAACTTGGTGTATTGTTAAATGATGATGCCAGTGTCAGACAAGCGGGTGGCTTCCTGGTTCAGCTTATGCCTGATACACCTGAACATCTTATTGAGCGTTTGGAAAACAATATTAAGGCTTTTCCAAATTTTTCTGATATGCTGGATTTGAATTATTCTCTGGAAAGTTTGATAGAAAAATTCATATTAAAAGGTTTTGGTATTGATATAACAGAAACTAATGAGGTACGTTATGAATGTAACTGTAACAAAGACAGATTTGAAAAAGGTTTAGCTTTGTTAGGAAAAGAAGAACTACAAATAATGATTGATGATAATGAAAGTATCAGTGCCGAGTGCCATTTTTGTAATAAAACATATCAGTTTGATCTCATTGATCTAAAGAAAATCTATAATAGTTTATGATGTTCTTTTTATTACTGATTGTTTTTCATTCAATCTAAAAAATCATATAAAAACAAGCATAATGCAAAAAAAATATAAAGGAGTTCAATATGCGTAAAGTCGTCGTCGTATCAGCCAAACGTACTGCAATTGGCAATTTTGGCTCTGCATTTAAAGATGTCTCAGCAGTTCAGCTGGGAGTTACTGTAGTGAAGAATATTTTAGAAGAGACTCGTCTAAAACCTGAACAGGTTAATGAAGTAATTTTAGGAAATGTGTTAGGAGCAGGTTTAGGACAAAATGTTGCCCGTCAGGTCAGCATTCATTCAGGAATCCCAACATATGTTCCTGCATATACGATAAACAAGGTTTGTGGTTCTGGTATGAAGGCTGTTTCTCTTGCAGCGATGATGATCGCTTCAGAAGAAGCGGATATCATATTAGCCGGAGGCATAGAAAATATGTCTCAAAGTCCCTATTTGCTTCCTGATGAACGATGGGGAGCCAGAATGGGTGATAAAATGGTTGTTGATACAATGATTAAAGATGGTTTGAGTGATATTTTCAATAATTATCATATGGGAATAACTGCTGAAAACTTAGCTGAAGAGTTTGGTTTAAGTAAAGAAGATCAGGATTTGTTTGCAGTTCAAAGCCAGAATAAAGCAGAAAAAGCAATGACAGAAGGTCGATTTAAAGATGAAATTGTTCCAGTCATTATTCCACAACGTAAAGGTGATCCGTTGATCATAGATACTGATGAATTTCCACGAAAAGGGGTTACAGCTGAAAGTCTAGCAAAGGTTAAACCTGCATTTAAAAAAGAGGGAACGGTTACAGCTGCAAATGCTTCAGGTATTAATGATGGAGCAGCAATTCTTCTTTTAATGTCGGAAGAAAAGGCTAAAGAACTAGAAATGGATGTTTTGGCTTATTTTATTCAATCTGCTTCTGCGGGAGTTGATCCTTCTATCATGGGTTATGGACCAGTGCCTGCAATTAAAAAAGTACTCAGTAAAGCAAACTGGAAGATTGAGGATATTGAAATTGCCGAATTGAATGAAGCTTTTGCTGCACAATCACTTGCCGTAGTTAAAGGTCTTGAAAATGAAGTAGGGAAAATTGACTCCTCAATCGTTAATGTCAACGGTGGAGCGATAGCACTTGGACACCCTATCGGAGCAAGTGGAGCCAGAATTATTGTGTCATTACTTCATGAAATGAAAAAAACTGGAAAGAAAAAAGGCCTGGCATCATTATGTATTGGTGGTGGTATGGGAATTGCCACCCTATTTGAAAAATAAGCATTTTCACAGGCATTCTGAGAAATATTAGAATGCCTGTTTTTTCTAATTCCTTATTGCATCCTTATCCTATCCTTATTCTTACTTATTCTTTTTTAAAATCCAAAAATTTTCCTTGACATTTAAAAATAAGTTTGAATAAATTACATGCAAAGGATAGTCGAATGATAAAGAAAAGTGTAATTGTATTTGTTTTTATAATGTTAGTATCGTTTTCGATTTTTAAATATTATAGGCACCACAATGTCAAAAAACCATTAAAACATGTGACTATCCGCTTACAATGGGTTACACAGACTCAGTTTGCTGGGTTTTATGTTGCCAAATCAAAAGGTTTTTATAAAGATTACGGACTGGATGTGAGTATCGAAGAAGGAGGCTATGCGCTTTCGAATATCCGTTCAGTAAAGGAAGGCGCAGAAGAATTTGGTTGTCGTTGGGCTTCTGATCTTTTGCCTTATTTTCAGGATCTCATCATTATTGCAAATATTTTTAAAAATAATGGTCTGCTACTGGTTTCTAAAAAAGAAAGAAATATTAAGAATATTCATAATCTGATTAAAAAAAGACTCTCAATATGGTTCATTGGAAACGAACTTCAGTTATTATCATTGTTAGATAAATACCATATATCAAATCATCAGGTAGAAGTGATTCCTCAAAAATTTGATTTAAGTCAGTTTTATAATGATGAGGTTGATGCGATTTCTGCAATGTCTTTTAATGAATTACTGATACTTAATAAAAATGGCTATCCCAATGAAAAACTCAATATATTAGATTATAAAGATTATGGATATGATTTTTTGGGAGATTGTATTTTCACTTCAAAAAGTTATCTGAAAAATCATCCTGATGTGTGTGAAGCATTTGTTCAAGCAAGCATTAAAGGTTGGGAATACAGTTTAGAATATCCGGAAGAAGCAGCAAAAATCGTTGTTAATCAATCCAAAAATATGAAACTGGATTATGCGCATCAACTGTCTCAATTAAATGCAGTAAAAAAATTGATTATTAGTAATCAATACCCAATTGGCTTTACACCTTTAAAAGATATTCAAAAATTAATTGAATTGTTTTATAAAAATGGTATTTTAACTGATGAAATTGTTCCTGATCAGATTTATACCAACCAGTTTATAAAAAAAGAGTCGAGAAAATAGGTTAAGGGTAAAATGTGAAAAAAATGAATATTTTAAAAGGAAAAATAGCTCATCTGCTGATAGTTATTATGCTTATAATCTGTGGTGTATTAGCGATCTATACAACCATAGACATTATTCTCTTTAACAGGCTTAATTATTATACGCAACAAATAATAAATTATCAGAAGATTACTGAGGATGTTAGAAATGTTATTTTGATGTTTGATGAAGTCGAATTGAATACAAATCAACTCTTATTGGGTTATCATGCTGTAAGTTCTGAAAATTCAGTTTCTAATTTGCTTGTTATTCAACTCAGATTAAAAAAAATACGTGATTCTTATCTTTTTCTAAATGAAGAAACTATCGATAAGCTCATGCGTATTGAGATGAATTTAAATGATTTAAAAAATATTATCGCTTTTCATGATACAAATGTTTCAAATGAACTTGAAATAAAAGAGTTAAACGAGTTGTTTTTTATAACTCGATTGATGTTTAGACAAGTTGATAAAATCCTGTATGAGAAGAATAATTTTTATCACAACAAAATACAGTCCGTACTTTTACAAAACAATATTTTTAGACATTCAATTATTTTAATTGTTATTTTATTCAGTATTTTGATTTATGTTTTTAGAAAAATTTTTAAAAAGAGAATTCACTCTTTAGTTTCAGTATTTAGTTTCCCAGAGAAATATTTAAATGGCGCAATGACTTATGATTATCACGATGAGTTTAAGGAATTAGTGAGTAACTTTCTAACAACCCATCAGGAAAATTCTAAAAATATAAAAGAAATACGTTTTTTACAAGATTATCTGAATGATGTGATAGAATCAATGCCTTCTATCGTGATATCGTTAAATAATGATTTACAAATATACCGATTTAATAAAATGTTGCTAAAAGCAATAGATTTAACACCTGGAGAAATTTTCAATAAACCTGTTTTTCATGTATTTCCAAAACTAAATCAGTATAAAGAGGACTTCTTCAAGGTCTTGGGTAAACACCAGATTATACATTTGGATAAAATCAACGTTGTTTCAAATAGTGACAATTGTTACAATATCACATTATTCCCTGTCAAGAATAAAGATTCTTATGATATTGTACTCAGAATGGACGATATAACCGATTTAAATAAAAAAGACAAACAATTACAACAAGCACAAAAAATGGAATCTATCGGAACCCTTGCCGGGGGATTAGCTCATGATTTTAACAACATTTTGGGTGGAATTGTGGGCACGCTTTCTATCCTTCAGTATAAAGTAACAGAAGAAAAAGAAACTAACAGTGATTTTATACATCAACAACTTAATCTGATGCAGGAGTTAACTGAACGTGCGACTGATTTGGTAAAGCAATTGTTAACTCTTTCCAGAAAAAATGAAATCAGTTTAGTCACAATTGATTTGAATTCAGCAATAAAAAGAGTTTATAAAATTTGTAATAATTCATTTGACAAAAGTATAACTTTTAACATAGAATTGACTAATCAACCGCATTTCATTAAAGGTGATATCAGTCAGATTGATCAAATTCTGCTTAATCTGTTTATAAATGCAGGCCATGCAATGACAATCATGCGAAAATCAGATGAAAAACAAGGGGGAACTCTATCTGTCAGAATATCTGAAGTTTTCGCAGATAAAAGTTTTATCAATACTCATCCGGATTGTCAGAGTCATCATTTCTGGTTGATTAGCATTAGTGATACAGGCGTTGGTATTCCAAAAGAAAATCTGAGTAAGATTTTCGATCCATTTTTTACTACAAAAGGGAATAATGTAGGGACAGGATTGGGCTTATCAATGGTATATAATATCATACATCAGCATAATGGATTTGTTGATATATATTCAGAACCTGGAGTCGGTACAACTTTTAATCTTTTCTTTCCTGTTTTTAGTAAAAGTAGTGAAACAGAACTTGAAAATATCAATAATCAGTTGATAAGTGGCAACGGTAAAATCTTAATTATTGAAGATGATGTCATTATCAATAACATCACCAGTTCCATCCTGAATGAGTGTGGCTATTCAATAATCAATGTTATTGATGCAGAAGAAGGTTTAAGAATTTATTTAGAAAAGGGAGCCCTTTATTTTGATTTAATTATTATTGATTTGATTATGCCAAAAATTTCAGGAGTTGACCTTTGTAAAAAAATATTTGCGGTTGATAAGAGAGAGAGAATTGTGTTAACATCTGGTTTCCATCAGGATGAACGAATTAAAACCGCAATGGAATACGGGGTAAGAGGATTTATTTCAAAACCTTTTACTATGCAGCATTTAACACAGATTGTTTCAGAATATATTCACTCAAAAAGAGATTAGCATGTCATTATACGAATCAAATATAACTCTGATAAAAAAACATCCGGCTCAGTTTCACATTAATACATTTGCAAAACAATACCTCTTTAAGTATATTTATGAAAAAACGAATGAAGATAACTACTCTTTAAAAATTGTATTTCAAAGTCAGTCAGAACAAAGTTATCAGATTCATAGTGCATATACTCCAGAGAAAGAAGCCAGTTTGATTTGTGATAGATTTTTTTCAGAAAATCAAAATATTTTGATCACAGGTTTTGGAATGGGATATCATATTGAAGCTCTTTCAAAAAAATATCCAGATAAAACACTGATTATTATAGAAAATGATATGGATTTATTCTTAAGCAGTTTATCTTATATTGACTTAAGAAAATTTGTAAATTTCTATTTTATAATCGCTTATCCTGATTACATGGTGATGGATATCGTTTCACAAATTTTGATTGATAAATCTAATACCAGAGAATTCGATATCTATGAGTTAAAACCATATCTCAGAATACATCAATCCTATTATCAATTTATCATGAAACACTTAAAAAATGAAAAAATATATGATTTAAGTCCTCAATGGTTTTATCCAAAATTTAAAAATGCAACAACTCCTGTAAAGATATTGTTTATTGATTCCTCTTATGTACTTACAAAAGAATGTTTGTTTGCAATTCAAGAAACTGGACATCAGGTTCATTACATTCATATCGATGATAAACAGACTGATTATGAAGTATTTGTGAGGAAACTAATGCTGGACATCAATCAGTTTAAACCTGATTTTATTCTAACGATAAATCACCTGGGTTTTGATAAAGAAGGCCGTTTAACAGACCTTTTAAGTGAAATGCATATCCCTTATGCTTCTTGGTTTGTGGATAGTCCCAATGTGATACTTTCTTGTTTTAAACAAAATATATCTGATTATTGCAGTATTTTTGTATGGGACAGGGATTATATAGATGACTTGATTAAAACTGGATACCCTTATGTAGATTATTTACCCCTGGCTACATCATCAGATATCTTTTATCCAAAATCTCTCAGTAAAATATACGATGTTTCTTTTGTAGGGTCGAGTATGGTTTATGCTACCCATAAAAATATGAAATCATTCATACATCGTCCTGATTTATTACACATTCTGGAAGACGTTTCAAATGAATTTATAAGGTTGAAGACACGTCATGTAGAACATGCCGTAAAAAAGCTTACTTCAGGTCATACTGAGATTTTTTTTGAAGATAATGATCAGAAAGATGATTTTTATGCCGCTGTACTATGGAGATCGACCCAAAAATACAGATTATCAGGTCTCTTGGAATTAGAAACTTTTTCACCGGTGATAAGCGGTGATGAAAATTGGCAACGCCTGCTCCCTTTTAGTTTTAGAAAATTGCCTGAAAGATGGTATTATGAAGATTTAGCTGATTTTTATAATCAGAGTAAGATCAATTTTAATATGACGAGTCTTCAAATGAAGAATGCTGTAAATCAAAGGGTATTTGATGTGCCTGCATGTGGAGGATTTATTCTGACTGATTATAAAGAACAATTGAATGAGATTTACGATTTAAGTAATGATATTGCTTATTTCAAAGAAATAGGAGAAATTAAAGAATTAGTGAAATATTACCTTGCTAATTTGAACGTATGTGAAAAAATGGCAAGTAATGCAAGAAATAAAGTATTGAAAGCTCATACTTATGCTCATAGAATAAATGAAATGATCAATATTATGAAAAAAAGATATCAATAAAATAAATCAGGCAATTTACCTGACAGAAATGGAGAAACAATGAAGCATATCAAATGGTTAATGCTTGTACTCACACTAATAATACTAATAGGAGTTAAAATGCTGGATGCAGAAAAAACAAAATTTAAAGTCATTATGAAAACTAATATGGCTGACATTGAACTTGAACTTGATCGCGAAATTGCCCCAAAAACAGTTGATAATTTCATTGGGCTTGCAAATGGAACTAAAGAATGGAAGGATCCAAAAACTGGAGAAACCGTCAAAAAGGCTTTTTATAATGGATTAACTTTTCACAGGGTAATCAAGGATTTTATGATTCAGGGTGGTTGTCCCATTGGAAATGGAACCGGCGGACCCGGTTACTCTTTTGAAGATGAAACTTATAGTTACGGAGAACCCTTAATTGGCGCAATAGATTCTCCTGAAAATGCTTACAGAATTTATACAGATGTATTGATTCCTTATTTCAGAAAGAATCCTAATCCTGCGTCTATGGACTCAACATTAGTTTCTTTGGTTCAGGAATGTCAGGAACAAAAAAGTCCTGCTCCACTAATGAAAAATAATTACGAATTTTATTATGAAAAAACTCAAAGTAAACCTATCAATAAAATTACAGGCTTATCTGCAAGTGTTGATTACGGTACAATATGTATGGCTAATTCTGGTCCTAATACAAATGGCTCTCAATTTTTTATTGTAACTAAAAAAGAAGGTTGTAATTGGTTGAATGGTAAACATACCGTTTTTGGAAAAGTAGTAAAAGGTATGGATATTGTACATAAGATTGAGGATGTAGATAAAGATGCAGGTGATAAACCAAAAAAACCAGTGATTATCGAACAAGTCATTGTGATGTAAATACTACATGTCTTTGACCTCATATTTTAATGCTGGTAGCTTGCCCATCAGTAAGTTGCCAGCTTATTGATACAAAGGAAAAAAAATGAATAAAAAAATGCTGATTATTATAATGACTCTGACTTTCAGCATATTGTTCGCTCAATATGACGAAAAAAAGATTATGTTTAATCAGGCTCAGTCATTTGAAAATATGAATCAGCTGACGCGTGCGCAACAAATTTATAAAGATTTATTAAAAAAGTATCCTCAGGATCAGGAAGTTGTGCAGAAACTCTTTTATAATTATATTAGAGTATCTGATTTGCAGAATGCGAGTATCTTACTAGAAGATAAAAAGCCTATTTTAAATCAGACTTTTTATACTCAAAGTAAAATTCTTCTGTTATGCAAAGATAACCGTATCAGTGAAGCTGAAAGTTTAGCAGATAGTTTTATAAGTGAAAATCCAAACTTAATAAATAACTATCAATCGATCGCTTCAACTTTTGAACAAAATAATCTATTTGAAATTGCAGCCAAATATTATAAACAAGCCAGGAAGATATCTCATAATGAGACTATCTTTGCACTGGAGTTATCTAATACTTACTATCAGCTTCAAGACTACCAGGCGACTATAAAAGAATCAGTAGTTTTGATTATTCAGAATAAAGCTTATGTATATTATGTTACATCAAGATTTAAGGAAATTGTTAATAGAGATTCTTTAATGATTGATGAAATTCAAAGAAACTGTGAGCATAATGATACTGAAGAGGTTAGAGAATTGTATGCTTTAAGCCTTGTCGAGTTAAAACAATACCAAAAAGCGTTATCAATATATGACAATCTCAACACAGAGAAATTTATCCGTTTTTGTGATGAGTTGTATGCAAATTCGCTATTAGATTACGCGCTTCAAGGCTATGAAATGATTTTAAAAAAAGTGAATCAGCCAATCCTGATTGGTGATATGAAGTTAAAAATGGCAAAGGTATATCTGAGTAGGAAGGATATAAATAGTGCAAAAAATTATCTTAATCAGATAATCTCCATGAATGAACTCACTAATCAACAAAATCTTTATAAAACAAAAGTTCATAGAGAATCTCGAGAAATAATGGCAAGTGTCCTGATAATGGATAATGCTGATAAAGATAAAGTTTTATCTGCTTTCAACGATGCTGAAAAATACATCTTTAATCAAAATGATAAGAAGAATATTGCTTTTAAAAAAGTTCATTATCTCAGTATGAAGGAAGAATATACTGAAGCCGAAAAACTCCTTGATAATACATTAAAAGGAGAAGAATATGGCTCTGTTATCATCGCAAAAAGTCTCTATTTCAGATATGAATTGTATTTAATGAAGAATGATGTTAAAGTGGATTCTATGATGACCGAATATATCCTTTTTTCACCTGAAGATAATGCAATAAATGATATGCTCTTTCTTTCTTTATTCGTCAAAAATCTACCCAAGGAAAAACAGAATACTTTTTTAAAAGCATATCGGTATAAACAACTCTATCAGGACTCTCTTGCAACAAGTTTACTTCAAACAATTCTGGATGATTTTCAAAATGATGAACTTAAATTGTTACTCGCAGAATGGTATATTTCTGATTTGAAGTATGATAAAGCTTTAGTTCTCTATAATGGAAAATTTGATAATGAAGTATATCAGGAATTTGCAAAATTAGAAGCTGTAAAAATAGAAACAGAAAAAGAATTCAGACGTAATCAGATTACAGATTACCTGAAAAATACACCAAACAGTGTGTTTTCGCCTTTATTCAGACAACTATTAGTAAAAAAAATCATGTAATCGGGAGGTTGATATGATTAGTATAAAAAAGCTTAGCACGGATGATTTTAAGAAAATGCAGATTAATGAGTGGTCTGTATGGGAAAAAGAAGTTTCTGTATTTGACTGGTATTATGATTGTGTAGAAGAATGTTATATTCTGAATGGAGAAATTGAGATTACAGATGAAAACAATCAGGTTCATAAGTTGCATGAAAATGATTTTGTACGTTTTGATAAAGGACTAAAATGCAAATGGAAAATTATCAAACCTGTTAAAAAACATTACCGCTTTTTATAGGAGTTATCATGAGAACAAAAATAATCCTTCTTCTGTTACTTTTACTAAGCATGATGTCGTGTAAACTGACAAACAATACTCCAAGTAATAATTTACCAGATGATACTGGCAGTTTTGACATTGTATCAGGTGTTTCAGTAGTCAATTCAGCAACAGCACTGACTCTTGATTATCCATATCTTTTTGTATCTGATGGGAATGCCCGATTAACCTGTGTCGATGTGATGACTCCCTGGCACATTGAACGAATTTCATCTCTTAATTTCTTCAATAATTCTTCAGATCCAATACTTGATTTAGTCAGAGATTCCAGAAATATGATTTACGCAGGAATGGGGAATTCTGGTTTCTTTACTTTAAATACATCAAATCCTTATTCTCTGAATGTACAGAGTTTTAATACAGATATCAAATGTAAAAGCTTGAGTATAGACGAAAATAATGGTTATGGTAATCTGTTGGCAATCTCAGGAGACAGCTTCTGGAAAATTTATGAAATCATCGGTGCCGGTCAAATTCTACAACTGAGTTCTCAGGAATTTATGTCAGAAAAAAACTATAAAAAGATACATATTGATTATCCCTATATGTATTTAGGATCAAATTTCTCAGTTGATATCTATGATATTAGTAATCCCTTTTTACCACAACTGATCAAATCAGAAACATTATATTATTTTAAAGATTTCAAATTTGTTGGTGATAGAATGTTAGTTTTAACCAATAACCAGTTGATATTTTACGATGTATCTAATCCTTATTATGCAAATTTACTTACTCAATACACATTCAATATATCTCCAACTAGTTTTTTCTGTGAAAATGGAAATCTGCTGATTTCCTTTGATAATAAACAAATGCTTCATTATGTTATCTCTGATCAATATGCGCTTACTGAAATTTCATCCATTCAGTTTGACCATCTGGTTCAGGATATTGAATACTATGAAGGCTATTATTTTTTAGCTTGCAGAGATTATGGTGTTTTGTGTTTACAATTAGATGGTTACTAATAGATAAAGTCTTTTTTCTTAATAATACTTAGGAACTTTCTGAAGGATTGATGAGATGACTATCGCAGAAGCGGTTACTGCAGCGGTTTCAGC
>JAGOCT010000202.1 GCA_017998585.1 Candidatus Cloacimonadota bacterium
TATGTAACCAAACCTTTCTCTCCCAAAGAATTATTGGCACGCATTAAAGTCATACTCAGAAGAACTGAAAGTTCTGCAAAGTCAAATGATTTAATCTCTTTTGATAACATTTTCGAAATGAATCTCAATAAATACGAAGTAAAAGTCAAAGGGAAAAAGGTTGATCTAACGACAACTGAGTTTAAAATTCTCAGACTCTTATCAGAAAAACCAGGCTGGGTTTATAGCCGTGATCAATTGCTGGATTACCTTTGGGGTAATGATAAGATTGTTGTGGACAGAACAATTGACGTGCATATTAAAAACTTACGCGAGAAACTCGGCTCAGCCGGCGAATATATCAAAAATATAAGAGGGGTAGGTTACAAACTCGAATTATGAAAAAGACGATATTTAAACAATTAACCTTAATTTATACCTCATTGAGCTTATTTTTACTACTCAGTGTAGGGATTTATTTTTTGTCATGGCTACACAGAGATCAGTTTCATAACTCTATTGAAAAGACAAACCTTCTATGGAAACACTTATCAGGGAGTATGGAAGATATCAGCAATTCGCTTAACAGCCCTGATCTTAATGAAAAAATCAGTAATCTGTCTGCTTCTCTGAAAGCGAAAATCTTTATCTATGATAAGAATGACAGAGTGATTGTACGTTATGAAAATGGTCAGCTCGATGACAGTGAATACAAAGAATCAACCCTTGAAATTACTATTTTAAGCCAGCTTAAATCGGCATTTCCAACTGTAGAAGGGAAGCATTTTAATTCAGGAGAATATTTTGTATCCAGTTATCCCATATTTTTCAAATCTCAAATCAACGGATATTTTGTCATTATCCAGAATAAAGGCAATGTACTTAATCTTTGGGTAGAGTTTTTCCCTAAACTGATTCAGATTATCGCTTTTGTTTTCACGATCGCTTTAATCATATTTATTCTATTTGCCAAAAGACTTGTCTATCCGATTAAACATTTAAGTAAAGTCGCTTCGCTGATCAATGTGAAAAATATGGATATTCCGATTATTGACAGCGCTGATAATGAAATCGGAGACCTGGCCGTTCAATTCAGACAAATGTCTCATAATTTAAAAGAATCTATCTGTGAAATCAATACGCAGAAAGAAATGCTGGTCTCGATTATGAATGCAATCAGACAGGCAATCTGGATTGTCGATGAAAATGCCTGCATTGTCATGTATAATGAACTTTTCGCTGAGATTAGCAAACATAAAGAATTAAAAGGGAAATATCTGTTTGATATTTTAAGAAATCATGAGCTGATAAAAATATTTCAGGATACATTGAAGCTAAAACAGCATTTTACTGAGGAAATTGAGATTGAAGATAAAACCTTCCTATGTACCAGTTCCTATATCAATACCAATAAAAACATCGTGTTTACGCTGCTGGATATCTCTGATATAAAAGCAATTGAAAAACTCAAAAAGGACTTTATATCAAACGTCTCTCATGAGTTAAAGACGCCACTGACTGCCATTAAAGGTTTTGTAGAAACGATGCTGGAAGATATTCGTGAAGATAGTGAACATCCTGAAAATTATCAGGCAATCTTTGAATCTCAGGCGCATTATCTGGAAATTGTTAACCGAAATACAAACCGTCTGATTTATATTGTGAATGATTTATTAAGTTTATCAAGGTTGGAACAGAATCAGGAATTACACAAAGAACTCATCAATGTGCAGAATCTATTAGAACGAATCCAGGTCATCTTCACTGATCGTCTGAAAGAAAATCAGATGCAGATTCTTATTCAAAATCTAAATGCCAATACTGAGATTTTAGCAGATGAATATCAGCTGGAACAGGTCTTTATCAATCTGATAGACAATGCAATAAAGTATGCCGGAAAAGGAAAGATTGAGATCAGTCTGGAAAATCAAGCCGATAGTTTGATGGTCAAAGTGAAAGATCAGGGAGATGGCATCAAAGCACAACACCTGAAACGAATCTTTGAACGCTTCTACGTCGTAGATTCCTCACGTTCAAAACGCATGGGTGGAACGGGTCTTGGGCTTTCTATCGTCAAACATATCGTCTATTTACATCATGGAGAAATTCTTGTAGAAAGCACTGAAAATATCGGGACATGTTTTACAGTTAGTTTACCATTAAAATAAAGACTAACTGAAGAATCAGAGATTAGGCGACTTAACAGATCGTACAGCGAGCATCCTGTTATTTTAAAAAAAGGTTTAATGAAAGACTCTTATAACCCTCTCATTCTATTTTCTGTTTTCTCTTGACATGAGAGACGATATCTCATTATTGCCTTAAAATAAAGATAATAAATCAATAATGATCAATAAAGGAGATAGAATGAGTCAACCTGTTCGTGTAAGATTTGCACCAAGTCCAACTGGCCTGATGCACCTGGGTAACGTCAGAACCGCCCTGTATGACTATCTGATGGCAAAAAGAACTAATGGACAATTTATACTAAGAATAGAAGACACTGATCAGACCCGTTATGTAGAAGGTTCTGTAGAAAACTTAATTGAATCGCTCAAAATTTTGGGGATTCATTGTGACGAAGGTCCGGAGATCGGTGGCAATTTTGGACCCTACATTCAGTCTCAAAGATTAGATATTTACCATCAGCATATTCAGCAATTGCTTGATAAAGGACATGCTTATCATTGCTTTTGTACAAAAGAAGAAATTGAAGAACATCGTCAAAAACAGATGGAATTAAAACTCAATCCTCAGTACAGCGGAAAATGCAGAAATCTGACACCAGAAGAAGTTCAGGCAAAAAAAGACGCAGGTCTCCCCTATGTCATTCGATTAAGAATGCCTGATGACCGCAGTTTTACATTTCAGGATGCGATTCGTGGACAAGTAGAGATCGAATCTTCTCTAATTGATGATCAGGTCATTTTAAAATCTGACGGATTCCCTACCTATCATCTGGCAGCTGTTGTAGATGACCACCTGATGGAAATTACTCACGTCCTGCGTGGTGAAGAGTGGTTGCCTTCTACCCCAAAACACATCTATCTCTATGAATGTTTTGGCTGGAATCCACCTCAATGGGTACATCTCCCCCTCCTGCTTAATACCGATCGGAGTAAACTAAGTAAACGCCATGGCGACTTCTCTGTCCAAAACTATCTGAATATGGGATATCTGAAAGAATCTATCGTAAACTTTGTTGCTTTACTGGGCTGGCACTCTGCTGATGACCGAGAGCTTTATACCCTTGAAGAACTGGTAAATGAATTTTCTATCGAAAGAGTTAATAAATCAGGTGCAATTTTTGATATTACCAAATTGGAATGGATGAACGGCTGGTATATGCGTAATCTGGATGTCAGCTATATTGCTCACGAGGCAAAACCATTTTTCGCTAAAGCAGGAATTGATATCAGCAATCAGGAAAAATACCTCAAAGTCATAAAAACAGCCCGTGAATATGCAGGGACATTAGTTCAGCTTATCGACTTCTCAAAGATGTACTATCAGCCTGTCCAATATCAGCCAGAAGACATCGAGCTTTTCAAAAAAGAATCTTCTACCCGTCTTATCAACTGGTATCGGGTAAAACTTCATTCTCAGTCAAACTGGACAAAAGAAGACCTGACTCACATGGTCAAAGAAGGCATGACTGAATTGGGAATCAAAGGTAAAGATTACTATTTCCCTCTTAGAACAGCTCTTTACGGTTCTGCTCATGGGCCTGACATTCCAACTTTGATTGATAATCTGGGATTAACTGAAAGTATAAAGCGTTTTGACTATATTCTAACAGAAATCGCAGAGTAAACAAAATTTATACATTGTAAGTCCAACTATTCTTAGTTGGACTTTTTTCTTGTTGGTTTACATCGTATAACTGAGGACAGTGATACTCACTATTTTACTTATATGAGCTTCTGTTTTTAGTGATTATCCCCACGATTAAACACTCATTGTAATTCTCATCCCAAATAATATGATAAGCCAGTTTATAAAGATCCATCAGATGAGTCTGTGAATCCATAATGTTAATATAATACTGTGTTTTTTCGTCAGAAAGTTTACTAATTGAATTAAAGTATTGTTGTAATTGAATCAGTTCCATATTGACAGTGAGCAAATCCCATATTGCTCTGTCTTTTAATAATTTATCTGGAGCCAGCAAGGCTTTAAATTCTGGGGAATAAGCCAGGATTATTCCCTTTTTATCTGTCAGATGGATATTCATATTACTGTTTTCAAATAAAAACCGGCTCAAATTCTTTTGCATTTGAAAATCTTTTAAATAGGTTTCTTGAACAATCTTTTCTTTCATTATCAAAACAATCTGTTCTTGTTTGTAAAAGTGGATTTTATAAGCATGAACGACTAGCCGGACAGGTGTATTGTCTTTTTTAAAGACATAGATTTTATCTGACAAATGTTCCTCACTTATATTATTGATATATACCTCGAAAGAGAAGCGATAT
>JAGOCT010000201.1 GCA_017998585.1 Candidatus Cloacimonadota bacterium
GGATAATATTAATGCTTTAAAACAGAAGTTTTTGCCACATCAGCAGTTTATGCAGATTGTCAAAGCGGATGCCTATGGTCATGGAGCGCCTCAGATAGCACTTCAGGCAGTAAAAGAGGGTGCTGTAATGCTGGGGGTTGCCAATGTCGAAGAGGCCACTCTGTTGAGATTTCATGAAATAGAGATTCCAATTCTTATTTTATCTCCTTCTTTTGATTTTGAAATTGAATCCATCATTCATTATAAGCTCATTCCTTCTGTTTCAAATATTGACTTTGTAAAAAAGCTCAATCAGGAAGCCAAAAAATTAGGGATAAAACAGCCAGTTCATATCAAATGTGATACAGGAATGAATAGGAATGGAATAAGAGTGGAAGAGGCTTTTATATTTTATAACGAAGTAATAAAAAATGATCATATTAAGGTTGAAGGAATTTTTTCTCACTTTTCTTCCAGTGAAAATGACAAAGCATATACTCTGTATCAATATCATAAATTTATTGAAGCAATTCAGCCGTTTGCAAAATCTCTGAGATATATTCATATCGCTAACAGTAGCGCAGTTGCAAATTATCAGTTTAGTCAGGTGAACCTGCATCGTTTAGGTTTGTTATCCTATGGGGTTTATAGTGATGATTCCATCAAAAGTAAGGTAGATTTAAAGCCGGTGATGACATTCAAATCCAGAATTTCTCATATTTCGACTGCCAGAGAGAATGAAACAATCGGATATAACCGTACTTATCAGGTGAAAAAGCCTTTAAAGTATGCGATTATTCCTGTTGGTTATGCTGATGGATATGATTTTCTGTTATCAGGCAAAGCAAACACAGAATGTCATGAAAAATCCTGTCCTGTACTGGGCAAGGTTAGTATGGATATGATAGCCATTGATATTAGTCATTTGCAAAATGTGCTGATTGGTGATGAAGTAACCCTTCTTGGCGGTAAACAGGAATTTGTCCATGCAGAAGTGTTGAGTGCATTATTTAAAGGGTCTTCTTATGAATTGCTGACTCAGATAGGCAGAAGAGCAAAGCGTTATTTTATTAAGGAACAAAAAATCAGTGATTCTGCTCCAATCCTCAGGCGTGACTTTATACCCAAAGATTTTTCTGACGATAAATTAAACCGAATCATTCATCAGGCGATAGAAGAAAGAATTCATAAAAAAGAGCTTGCTGGCGTCATCTATCATGATATTCTCAAATATTTCTTTGTTGATAGTGACAGGGACGTCTCTTATCGTTCTAACTTTGTTCACTCAATTCGCTTTCTTGACGAGAATGAACTTTATTATACCGTTGAAACGCATATAGAGTTTGATAAAATTTTACAAAATCCCTTTTTTATTGTTGCCTGTGCCAATAATCAGGAGAACCTGGAACTCTATTTTAAAAGGCGTGATACCGAATATCGTTGGTTACTGGATGAAGATGTTGTACTTGATGAATCAAAATTCATCGTGAGTTCAGCTAAGATCAATGATATTGTGTTGACTCATAAATGTCATGTTAATGATAAAGCATTAGAAATCAGATGTGAATCTGATCAGTTGCAATCCATGCTAAACCAGTTGGTACATTTTGAAATCAACACACGAACACTCTATCCAAAAATGAAGCATCAGCTCAGTATCTATCTGTCTGAAATTACAAAAGGGATTATGCTTGAATTTGAGTATCCGGAAACGATTCAATCTGTAGAATGTATTCCGATTTTCTCAGGCAGACGAAAGTATCCTGATATTGAATTTCTGTCTCACCGGATAAAAGTATCAACCCGTGAGAATGACTGGGTATTTCCTAACAGTGGTGTGGTCTTTACGTATTAAATTGAGTTTCTTTTAACTGATACTACATATTTTTATAGATTAGTAAAAAACGGAACATTTCTTGCATATTCTTTTGAAAAAAAAAAGATAGGGGATATGTATGGAATGTTTTAAGAAGCTTATGCTTGTTCTCTCTATTGCGATTATGTTTACACAATTGTTCGGAGGAGACAGCGGACAATTCAGGGTAAATACACAAAATAGCCAATTAACAGATATTGAGTTTAATTTACCAGACTGGTCAATCAGCAGAGATCATAAAATTTACAGTAAGGGAACTGAATTAACAGTATGTAAAAATGATATAGAAATACCATTTTATTCCACTTGTATTGCTGTTCCTCAAAACAGCCATGTAGAAATACTGTCAGAAGATAAAGGTGAGACAAAAGTATATTCTAATATTAGTCTTTCTGCATCAAATCAAGTGATTGATCGAAAATTTCAAAAAGACCAAAATCAACTGGTTGAAATATCTTCGGTCATGACTTTAAGAGATTATCAAATTGTCAGTGTGAATATTTATCCATTTCAATATGATCAATCTGGAAGAAAACTGGATGTAACCAATCAGGTTAAAGTGAAAATCAGCCATAAATCGGGAAATTGTTATACGCAGAACAAAGCCATTTCTAAAGCGTTTGAACCTCTCTATCAAACAAAGATTTCAAATTATGATCAGATCAGAGAAACCCGTTCGGTATATCAAAAACCTTCGATATTGATTATCCATCCAAACAACACTCAAATTCAGACACGTCTTAATCAGCTGGTTGAATGGAAAACGATCAGAGGTTTTGACGTAAAAACTGTATCATTGAGTATTACAGGTAATTCAAACTCATCAATAAAATCCTATATACAAAATGAATATAATAATTCAGAAAATCCTCCTGAATATGTTTTGCTGATAGGCGATGTAAATGGAACCTTGTCGATTCCTTCTTTTTATCATTTATATGCTGTTGAGGGAGGATATGGAGATTATCCTTATACACATATTTCTGGAAATGATACCTTAGGTGATTTGTTTATTGGTAGATTGTCTATAGAATCCAGCTCTGATTTTGATGTGATGGTTTCAAAAATTATTTTTAATGAGAAGTATCCAACACAGGCAGGTACAGACTGGATGAACCGAAGTATTTTAATGGGTGAAACCAATGTATCCGGTCAAACCTGTATCACAACCAATTATTATATCAAAGAAGCGATTAAACGTTATGATAGTAATCATGAATTTACAGAATTATATGGTTCTGTTGTTAATCAGTCTCAAACTACAGCAGCAGCAACTGCAGGTGCATTAAATTTTCATTACCGCGGCTATTATAATATGAATAATTATACGAATTCACACATTAATAATATGAACAATGTGAAAAAAATGTTTAATGTCGTTTGGATTACCTGTAATACAGGTAATTTTGCTGCTACTGAACTGAGCCGTATTGAGAAAGTAACCAGATTGGGAACTGTTTCTGAACCCAAAGGGGCATTAACTGCAATAGGAATGTCAACTTCTCATACTCTGACTGCTTATAACAATTTGATGTCAACAGCAATCTATGATGGTTTATATACTCATGGGATGAATAATATGGGGCAAGCTATGTTGTATGCAAAATTAAGAGTGCAGACTGCTTATAGTAATTATTCTGGCGTAGCAAATGATCTGGTACACTGGCTGAATCTGATGGGTGATCCTTCAGTAATGGCTCACAAAGATATTCCCATAGGCTTAACAGTTCAAGCACCAGATAGTATCATAAAAGGACAAAACTATATTCAAATTCATGTCAGAAAAGAAGGTAATCTCTCTCTGAAAGATGCAGTGGTTACGTTAAAATCATCAGATAATCAATATTTTACCGGCTATACAGATGAAAATGGTAATGCAATCATCAATCTGGATAATGAGCTAAATGGCACATTACAGATGACAGTTACAAAAGAAAATTATCTGACATCTCTTAAAACAATAACAATTCAAGAGACTGGTGGAATATCTCTGGATTCATATACATTATCTAACGCTTCAAATACAGCAATTGTTCAGGATATCAACCCAGATTTAACTTATACACTCAATGCCTATTTTAAAAATTATTCTTCTGCAGTTATCAATAATATTCAGTTTAGAGTGAGAACCCAGAGTCCTTATGTGACTTTAACAGATAGTTTAGCATTTTTAGGTCAACTAAGCACAAATACTGTTTCTACCTCTCTAAATTTTAAATTTCAGGTACATGCTAACTGTCCTGATGATTATCAAATTCCATTTCAATTGATTGCTATTGGGAATAATATGCAATATACTTCTATGATATCTGTGGTAGTTAATAGTTTTAATTTTGAATATAACTCATATCAGGTGATTAATTATGCTCAAAATGCACCAATTGGTATGAATGTTCAATTACAGGCTCATTTTACAAATACCAGTCATATCAATTTAAACAATTTAACTCTGAAGCTTACATCTCCTGGTTTTGATGTGATGATTGTTGATTCACTTTCAGTCATTAATAATGTTGTAGTAGGAGAAAACTCAAGTAATGCAAATGACTTGTTTAGCCTGACAGTTAATCATAATGTTGTACCAGGAACTCGTATTCCT
>JAGOCT010000203.1 GCA_017998585.1 Candidatus Cloacimonadota bacterium
GCAAATAGTCAAATGGAGGGTTTATATTAAACTACAAGAATATGATGATGGGTAAAAAGCTTCAGGTTTCCATCCTCATGGTGCTGATACCAGCATTTATTATCTTGTTACTTATCAGTTCAATTTTAGCGAACAGTGTCATTAAAGAGATTGTTTTGCGCGAGGTTACACAGACGGCATACCGTTACGGGCACATGACGCAGGCTCAGCTAGAAGAAAGTCTCACAATGGCGAGAGCATTATCCCAGTCATTTGCAGCCCACAAAGATCAAAACACTTTGAGCAGAAATGATTTGAATATTACGCTCAAACGGATTCTTGAAGACAATCCCGCTATTCTGGGGGCATGGTCTATCTGGGAGCCTAATGCGCTGGACGGAAATGATGCAGGCTATGTCAATGCTGAAGGTCATGATGCAAATGGCAGATATGTGGGATACTGGAACCGTATTGGTGGTATTCATCTGGAAGCCTGTGTGGATTATGATAAAGAAAGTCCACAGTCAGATTATTATAAAAAACCACTCCAGTCTAAAAAAGAAGTCGTAATGGATCCCATCAGTTATGAGATTGCCGGAAAAAACACAATGGTTGTCAGTCTTTGTGTACCTATTATCGGTTCTTCAGGTGAAGTGTATGGTGTAACAGGTATTGATTTATCAATGGAATATTTTCAGGAAATGGTAGGTAAGATTCAACCTTATCCAAACAGCTATTCCTGTCTCATGAGTAATAATGGTGCCTTTGTCGCTCATCCAAGTCCGGATGCAGTGGGTAAAATCATTGGTGATCTGGATAATGCCCCTCAAAAAGAAGAAATGAAATCCTCAGTTCGTGAAGGCAAGGAATTCATGATTGAAAAGAACTCTTATACCAGTAAAAACCCAAGTTATCAAATCTTTGTACCATTCCCACTGGGTCGTTCTGAATCCTTCTGGAGTTTGGGGATTGTGATTGATAAGGCGCAGATCACCCGATATGCCTTGAAAATGATCATAGTTCAGGCAATTTCATATATTTTAGTGATTTTTGCCATGATCATTCTGGTGATATATGTGAGTAAAAAGCTGGTCGCTCCAATCAAGCATCTGGTAGAAATTTTTAAAGATTTATCAGAAGGAGAAGGAGATCTCAGAATCCGAATACCCGTTCAGTCTGATGATGAAGTCGGACAGGTCGGTAAGTATTTTAATCTCTTTATCGAAAAACTGCATGACATTGTCAAAGGCATAATCCAGATAAATCAGTCGCTTGTCCAACAGGCAAAAGAAATGTATCAGTCCTCCGATGTGCTTTCAACTCAGGCAGAAACGCTTAATTTGCAGGTAGATAATGTCTCGGCTGCCAGTGAAGAAATCAATACCAATATCAACGTCATTGCCAGCGGTGCCGAAGAAGCGTCCTCAAATGTTCAAACCGTTGCTGAAACTGCCCATCACATGTCAGAAGAAGTCAATACCGTTGCTGCAGCTGCAGAACAAACCTCTGCCAATGTTAACGATGTATCAAAAGCCGTTTCCAATGTGGCAAAAAATATTGATAATACCACTGAAAGTATGCACAGTATCCTGACGGGCATCAATAATACTGCCGCTGCTATTGAAGAAATGAGCGTTTCTATTGCTGAAATATCCAGAAATACACAACATGCCTCTGTGATTTCCACCGAAGCTGACAAAGAGGCAAAAACCGCTGCCGAATCGATGATAGAACTGAGAAATATCGCTCAATCCATAGGTAAAATCGTTAAAGTGATTTCTGACATTGCCGATCAAACCAATATGCTGGCACTCAATGCCACGATCGAAGCCGCTTCAGCTGGTGAAGCCGGTAAAGGCTTTGCTGTTGTAGCAAATGAAGTTAAAGAACTGGCTAAACAAACATCTGTGGCTACTGAAAAAATCTCAACCGATATTGATCAGGTGCAGTCTGCAACGATTAAAGCAGTCGAAATTATTGAAAAGATTGCCGGTATTATTCAAAATATCAATCAGACTAATACCGTGATTGCTTCCAGTATTGAAGAACAATCCATCACCACCAATGAGATTTCCAATGCCGTTGGAAATGTGGCTAATGAGACTTCTCAAATGGAAAAATACATCTCTGATATTGACAGAAATGTTAAAAATGTAACAAAGAACATGAATGAGGCTGGTCTGGCAGTCAACCAGATTGCCCAGGCAAGTACCTCCTCCGCAAAATCAGCAAATGAAGTAGCAATAAACTCATCTGAAGCCAATCAGGGTGTCGCTGAAATTGCACGCAGTATTCAGCAGATTTCTGTTGGTATGAATGAGATTAACGGCATTGTTCAAAAACTGGCTGATGCCTCTCAAATCAATAATTCCACCTCGAATGCCATCAATCAAAACTCTAAGCAGTTGGATCAGCTGACAAATCAGTTGAATGAGCTGATACGCCGGTTTAAAGTATAAACGCTTTATTCTTTATTGACCCGTTATATCTCGGATATAGCGGGTTTTTTCTTTGTTTGATCATGTTGAAGCCCATCCAATAAGCGTCATGTTTTCTGTAAATCATTTTCATACGGAGTTTGAATAAGTGCAGGGTAAAACCCAGCAGTTGTCTTTGATTTCTCTCTAAAATCCCCTATATTACAGCTTAGAACTTAAACTTTGCAATATTGCAAAAAAACCTTGACAAATAAAGATACGATTGTAATATCGAATCCGAAATAAGATATTTTACAAATTGATATTGATGGGTTTAACTCTGGTATGGAGGCGATTATGACAAGACCATTAAAGGAAGGTTTAGATTATTTTCCGCATGATGTCGATGCCAGTACAGACGAGAAGATTGAGGTTTTGACCAGTTTGTACGGAAATGACGGCTATGCATTTTACTTTATCATGCTTGAGCGGATTTACAGAAACACCGGTTGTTTTATTGATATCTCCAATGAGGAAAAGAAGCAAGAAATTTTTTTGATTTTAAGTAAAAAGATGCGCTTGTCACTTAAAACTTTTAAGAAAATACTGGAAACAGCGCTGGAATACAACTTGTTTGACCGAGCGCTTTATCAACAAGGCAAAATTAGCAGTGAAGCCATTCAAAAACGTGCAGCAATTGTTTTTAAAAAACGTAAGGATATGCAGTTAAGGTATATGAGTAAGACAGGAAAAACGCTGGTTTCTGACGCAGAAAACACTTCAGAATGGACTGTTTCTGGTGAAAATATCCTGTCAGATTCAACACAAAGTAAAGAAAAGAAAAGTAAAGAAAAGCATCTGTCTGAAGAATTTTCTCCAGAAGCAACGCAACATAAATCAGATTCAGATGACATGGATCATGCTGATTTGTGTAAAAGAATGATGGCGCTGGGTGTGAATCAAAAACAGGCAGACAAAATCATTTGCACTTATGACTATGATTTTATTCACAGGAAATTATCTCAGATTATTGAAAAAAACAAGTGCTCACCTGTTCAAAATATGCCGGCTTACATTATCAAAGTATTTCAAAATGCCTCTGCAGAGAGTCATTACGAACTTCAAAAAAAACAAAAAGCGGAAGAATTGCAACAAAAGAAAGAAAAAGAAATCGCTGCAAAAAAACAAAAGGAAGTGGAGGAAGCTGAAAGTGCAAGGATTTTTCAAAAAATTACTGATGAACTGATAGAAAAAGCTGATGTGAATATACGAGCGGATTTTTACAATCAAATCATCAAAAACAGTAGTGTATATAAGAAATTTTTTGACAAAGAAGGCTATAACAATCTGATAATCAATGCAATATTCCGAAAATATCTGTATGATAAATATTGCCAAAATCAAAAATCAACAAATCACAGCCCCTAATCTTGACATACGATTGAATAGGAAAGGATAAGGAAAGGATAAGGGAAGGAAAAGGAAAGGAAAGGAGATTTTTATGAAAAATAATGCGAATTTATCCAACAAAAAGAAAGACTTTTACCTGTTATTTTTAATACAACATCAAGGTGAAACATTCAAACCAGAAGTCTTACTTTTTCTGAAAGAATACTATATCAAAAACAAACAATTTTACCCTGGCAATGATATCAATGTCAACATGATCGCAGAAGAAGCGCTTCCATTCTGTGATTATAAAACAATCAATGACATCAAAAAAAGAATGAATTACCTGATTGAACTGATTGCTGCATGTCAGCAATGTCAAAATTCAAATAAGCAGGCAGAAGCCAAAAAAGAACTGAATTTTCTGACAGACTATCTCATCAGAGCAACTCATAAAAACGGACAAATCAGAAATATGGATTCTAGTCAGCAACGCCTAAAAAAGTCAGTCCTCAAATCTATCAACAGAAGCATTAGCGCTCTGGCAAAATCAGATCCGGAACAGGCTCATCAAATCAAAACGCAATTGCAGATCAGCCCCGAGATCGGTATAATAGCAACTTCCACCAATGTTTAGGTCTGTTATACGGGT
>JAGOCT010000204.1 GCA_017998585.1 Candidatus Cloacimonadota bacterium
TAACCATCCACTGCGGTATAATTATCGCAAACAATATTAAAATCAAGCGTATAATCTGTTTTTAAAACAAATTGTTTACTGATAATGCGCTGTCCCTGAGCATTTTCCATAAAGAAAGTCAGGGTCTGACTGCTGTCTGTTTTAGTGAGTTCATGCTTTAAATGATACTGATTTAATGAAACAAGCCCATTGCTTGTTTTCAGTTGCAGATTACTTAACTGCTGATTCTCAGGAATCAGCTGAACTGGTGTTTTTTTGTCAGAAATCGTATAATCCTTCACAACGATGGATTTGATATTTCCGCCCTGATTAGTGAATGTTAAAGCCAGATGCTGGTTTTCCATAAAAATAGCGTCATTGAGTTCAACCGCTTGAGAAAGAAGAGAGTCATTGACGATTTTGACGTCCTGAATATTTTCTTTATTAAGCGTGTTTTCTTTTTGAGCCACAGTTTCCTGTGCTGCAGGCTGTTGGGTATTGGCAACCGTTTTTGGCTTCCAGAAATATTCTGAAGCGACCCAGTAAATCAGCATAATTAAAACTATTGCGATGAGTGTTCTTTTTTCCAAATTTCCTCCAAAATTAAATTACATCATTCTGTAAAACGACTATTTTTGTCGTTATCGTAGAACGACCAACCTGGTCGTTTAAAGTATATTTTCGTACAATAAGCATCATATCTGTAGAATACCGTTTAAGGTAAAGGATCATGTCCACCCGGATGAAATGGATGACACTTAAGGATACGTTTAAGAGATAAAAAGAGAGCCTTGTGGAGCGGATATTTCATAAAAGCCTGTCTGGCATATTCACTGCATGTAGGGGTAAAACGGCAGGAAGGGGGGATAACAGGAGAGATAATTTTTTGATAAAATCGTATGATAACGTAAAAAGGGTAATTAACGAGACGCATAACGATTAAGTCTTTGAAATTGATTGTATATATCATCTTTTATCTGGGTAAATTCCACATGGGCAGCATCCGGTTTGGCGATAATGTTCACCAGAAAACGGGATAAGGCTGGAGGCTCAGTATAGTCCTGAAGAATCGCTTTTAAACGTCTTCTGACACGATTGCGGACAACCGCATTCCCTACTTTTTTACTTACTGTGATTCCTACAGCCAGTTCCTGGTTTTCCTCGTTTTCGATATAGATCAACAAAAAGTATTTACCAAAAATTTTAGTCTGACTTTTTCTGAGTTGGTCAAATAATCTTTTTTGTGTGATTCTTAGCATTTATACGCAGAGTACTTTTCTTCCTTTAGCTCTTCTGCGTGCTAATACTTTACGACCATTCTTGGTAGCCATTCTAGCTCTGAATCCGTGAACGGATTTTTTTCTTCTATTGTGTGGCTGAAATGTTCTTTTCATTTTTGATTCCTCCGATTTTTATCTTTTTTTATATTTTTTTTCTTAGATTGCCAAATTATTTGTTTAAAGGGAAGTGTCAAGCATAAAAATAAAAGCAAAGATTTTAGTCTTTTACATCATGTCAATTCTTCTTAAAATTCCTTTATCTTCTTGAAAATACTTTCTGATCTTGAGACATTCAGAAACGAAATACACTAAAACTGAACAGATTTCTGACAAGTTACAAAAAGTTTGTAGGGATTTGCGAAATGGAGCGTAGCGGAATGCCGTAAATCCGCAATTTTAAAGTGTAGCTTATACGGACGAACAGCACTGTATTTCGCTTCACTCTACAGACCTCGTTTAATCCGTCAGTAAATAACAACCCATAATTTAATGACATTGTGGTGAAATCCTGTGAAAATAGTCAGTTACACATCAAATTCCGTAGGTGCTGCATTCTTCAAAACAATCATCCCTGTAAGCCATCTTTAATCTTGCATACTTGAGATAACTCCAAATCAAAACAACATCCTCTATATATATTACCCGGACAAAATAGGCTATTCTGTCTTTTTGCCTGATATTTTTTTCATAAACCACTAATTAAACTAAAATTAATTTTAAACCACGGATATAACAGATGGACACGTATAAAAGTTAGGGCTATCGCTCTGATATCTGAATAAATAGTTACTTTCATTATAATCACCGTTTTTATCTTTAGCAAAGCGATTACTCCTTGTATCAAAAACCAACTTATACAACCACGGTGGCACAGAAATCACAGAAAGGGTTAACCCAATAATAAGCCTGAAAGGGTGCTATTTTTTTAGGGCATGATATGAGTACCCCATGCTTTCAGAAGCTGTGCAAAAACTCAAATTTTCGTAGGAATGATAGAATCATAGCCCAGAGTGAAACCCAATGTCATTAAGTTAAGAGAAACTGATTTCCGACAAAGATATAAAAAGTTTGTAGGGATTTGCGAAATGGAGCGTAGCGAAATGCCGTAAATCCGCTATTTTGAAGTGTAACTTATTCGGACGAACGGCGCTGTACTTCGCTCGTCCCTCCAGACCTCGTTTAATCCGGCTGGTTATAAAAACCCATAATTTAATGACATTGAGGTAAAATACTTAAAAAATAAGCAGATACACTTTAAACTCTTAATAATATTAAACAGGCATCCCTGCTTGCAATCTAAAAATATTGAATACTTGCGATGACTCCAAATCAAAACAAACACCCTCTATATATATTACCCGGAAAAAAACCTGAAATTTTGGTTTTTTTTGATTTTTTAAATAAATATTGAATATTTTCTTTTAATTACAATAATCAATGCAAGGCTTTGTCCAGTTTATCTAAAATGATACACCCATTCTCATAATGAAAGAATATTCGTTTTGCATCTTCATTATGCCAAGCATCACACTCATACAAGGATACATTTTTTTCTGTACCTTTAATAGCCTTACAATCTAAGGATGAAGGGTTATACTTACCATTAGAATAAACATATTTTACAAGGTCGTCAACTTTTTTATTGAGTTCATAAATTTTGGGAGCATTTAAGTTAAGACTTCTTACAGAGTTTAAGAATGAATAACCCAATTGAACTTTTATATCAGGACTGTCATAAAGTTTTTGTATATACAAGTCTTTCTTTATAGATTCCCAGATCGCTTCGCCCCAGGTTGAAAGAGCATAATCGTTATCAATTTCCATCATTAGGATTTCAGGTATATCTTTTATCTCATTTTTAGTTATTTTTAATCCTATCTTCATCTTTCGAATCACTTGAATATGCCGTTCCATTATATCTTTAATACTAAACTGAATAGGTAGCTTAGGTATTCTCATCAGTTGTTCAGAGGATTCAAATAAATAAAATACTTCATCGGCAAAAAACTGAGCAATCGTTTGTAAAAAAGCATTTACACTCTTAAAGCCTCCTGTCAGATTATAAATAATCTTGTAATTAGTAGAATAAGAATCATGTAAAACACTTAACTGACCAATTAACTCACTTAAAGCAGTATGAAATAGCGTATAATCCCTTGTTTGTAAATCTCTTTGTTCTAACAGAAAAACCTGAATTGATAATTTTTCAGTTAAATAATCTTTTATAATATCTGCAGTTCCTCTACCAATTAAAGTATCTGTGGGCAATAAAAAAACAATATCTTCTGAAACAGGAAAACCCTTATAGAATGTAAACAATCCATTCAACTCAGCGGACATTCTTTTTACTGTTTCAAAATCAGAATTTAACAGTTTCTCTCTTTTTTTTTCAATTATTTGATTGATGAGCCTTTTGTCTTCTTGTATTTCTATATCGTTGATGCTTTTAATATTCGAGTTACGATTTAAAATCTTTCTTTCATCATCCTGACTACCATTTGTCAGGATACTGGTACCACAGGTACATAATATCAATCTGTTCTTTTTCATATTTCCTTCTTTTTTTCGAGCTTCTAATTCTTTTTCTCGTACTGCATGCTTCCAGCTAGCAGATGTTTTTTCTTCCCGTACTACAAGCTTCCAGCTTGTAGCCTTTTTTTTCTACAAGCAGGATGCTTGTAGTACGGGAATGGATGCTTGTAGTACAGAATCAAGTGTGCAGGCTTTCACAGCCTGCACACAGAATATTACATTTCCATAAACTCTATTTCCACCCAACCCAGTGTTTGATTGTGTGCCAGGTTTCTGGATTTTGGATTCAGATTAGACATTCTTAATGACAGAGAATGACATCCCTGACCCTTTCCTAAACGAAATACAGCTTTATTCGTTACCTTTTCTAATGTTTTGTAACAGGATACTGCAGATCTTAAGCCATTTTGCAAACCCATTGGATTCAATTTAACTGCATCTTTCTGAATGATGTTATAATAAAACACCTTTGCTGACTGAACCAGATAGTTTGCTATATTATTGATGTTTAAGTTCAGACTTCTGTCAAAATATCGGGTCATTTCACTATTAATGGATAATGTTCCTGTATAGACCTGATCTGAACTTTTGATTACTTCAGCAAAATAAGGAATCGCTGAGGTTCTGCCTGTTGTTTTG
>JAGOCT010000205.1 GCA_017998585.1 Candidatus Cloacimonadota bacterium
GAGATTATGTTCCCAGAGCTCGCCCTGATTGAGTTCGTAACCATCGATGGTGTTGACGAAATAATCACGCGTACTGACCAGAGTAAGGATAGAATAAATCTGCTGTTTGCCGAGAAAGCTGAGCGCTGTGCTAATATCGTGTATTTGTCTGGATTTGGCATATAAAGCAGAGTTTGAAATTTTTAATATATTAGCTGTCAGAGACGCATCAATGCGGATAATATCGGCAAGGTCTTTATTAGTATAATTATCACTTCTGATTAAATCCAGCGCTTTTTGAGCACTCTGATTAAAGGAAGGAATAAATTCAATTGCTTGGACGATGTCTTTGACTGTTATCATAATTCATACTCCTCATGTGCGTTAGAAATGACGACTTTCCCTGAATCCATATACAGTCGAACAGTTCTGCTCTTGTTGCCTCCGGTGTCTTCTTTGTTAATGATGACATTATTTCTCCAGAGGATTTTTCTGACTGCCAGAAAGTTTCTTTCGCCTATATTGAAAAATTTGTTTTTATCCATGACATTACTGCCTCCGATGACACTGGTGATCAATGTCCCTCTTTTACATCCGAATTTAAACATCTCCTTATAAAGAATGGGAACTCCCAGATCTACATATTTACAGGGGTTTAATTCTGGATTTTTATCGATTGAGGAATCAGGCAGCATGACGTGAATCATCCCTCCAATTTTCTTATAGGGGTCATAGAGAACTATTGCGACACATGATCCGAGAGAGTAAGTCACAAGCACGTCTTCCGGATTGTTGCTAATGCGCATATCAGCAATATTAACCACTAATGATTTGTTCATATTATCTCTCATGAATTCGGATAAGGAAACCAGTCAGATTTCCTTAATTTATTGGTTTTATAGGTTATTGAATGGCCGGTTTGGGTTTCGTAAATAAACTTTCTTCCCATTTTACCGCCAATATCAGTTGATACGATTTCTATTTTGAATTTATTCAGGATTTCTTTGGCAATATGAATATTTTCCTGACCAATTTTAGAATTGTTTAATGTAGCGCCCCCCATGAGCAAGGCTTTTAGGTTTTGGATTTGAGAGCCGTTTTCCCGCATTTTTTTGATCAGCCATCGAATAGCAACATTACCATAGAAGCCGGTTGATTTTTCTTTTTCAATAGTATGGGGATAGAGGTAACAACAACATCCGGAATATTCTTTTTTTTCATCCCAGAGTCCGATGAATATCCCTGAACCGACCACGCCATAGATCATCATGGGCTCATGATAAACGATAATAAAGCCTGGTTGCAGCAGATATTTATGCTCTGTCAGCTCTTTTTTCATTTAAAAACCTTCTTTTCGGTAAGTGGCTGGCATGACGTATTTAAGAGTAGATTTTAATCCGTTTAAACTCTCTGAGTGACCGATAAACAGATATCCGCCAGGTTTGATATGTTCTGCTAATTTATTGACAATCATCTGTTTGGTTGGTAAATCAAAATAGATCATGACATTTCTGCAAAAAATAATATCAAACTGTTTCACATCAGGAAAGGCTTCTATCAGATTGATGCGTTTGAATTGAACCATTTGTCGAATCTCATTTTTCACCTTAACATAGCCTTTTGCAGAGCCGTTTCCTTCCTGAAAGTATTTTTTGATCAGTTTCTGGTCAATATTTTCTACCCGATCGCTGGTATAGATGCCCCGTTGTGCGATTGATAAGACTTTAGTTGAAATATCTGAAGCGAGAACAGACATTCTCAGTGGATTCTTTTCAAAAAGTTCACTGAGCATAATGGCGATAGAATAGGGCTCTTCCCCTGAAGAGCAGGCAGATGACCAGATTTCTACAGTACTTTTTCTTTCTTTGATGACATCAGGTGCCCATACATTTTTCATAAACTGAAAATGCTTTTCTTCGCGAAAGAAGTGAGTTACATTAGTAGAAATCAGATTGATAAATTCATGCAGTTCCTGATTTGTGCTATCATCAATAATGATCTGATAATAGTCTTTATAGGAATGAATTCCCCTTTTTCTTAATACTTTGTTAGCTCTTGACTGCAAGAGTTGTTTTTTACCGTAATGCAGATTGATACCGGTTTTTGAATAAACCAGATCAGAAAACTTCTTAAACTCGCTGTCTGTCAATTCATATTCAGTCATTTTTCCTCAAAATAAAGCTCATTTGCATCCAGAATTAAACCGACTCTGCCATCACCCATAATGGTTGCACCGGAAACACCTTCCAGATTTTTAAACTTTTCTCCCAAACTCTTGACGACGACACTTTGAATACCGATCAAGTGATCAACTGCAATTGCAAATTCTTTGTTGCCTGTATGAAGAATGATTAAGAGGCTTTCTGAGAGGTCTTTTTCAGTCTCAGACAGTTTGAATTTTTTATTTAACCGGATAATAGGGATTAACTGGTCGTTGAGACGAAGCGTTTCACCTTTTTCAAAGACTCTGTTTAACTGGCTTTTATCTGGTTTCAGAGAACGTTGAATATTGCCGATAGGGATAATATAGAGCTGATCTTCGACTTTTACGAGCATCCCTTCAATAATGGCAAGGGTGAGAGGGAAGACGAGTCTGAAGGTACTGCCAACGCCTGTTTCTGTAATAATATCAACATGTCCGCCCAGGTTTTTTATTGCCTGTTGAACGACATCCATGCCGACACCACGTCCGGATACTTTGGTTACCTTTTCGACAGTTGAAAATCCAGGCTGGAAGATAAGCTTAAAGATTTGATCATCAGTGAGAGGATCATCTTTTTTAATCAAACCTTTTTCTAAAGCTTTTTCATATATCTTTTTCTTATTGAGTCCTTTTCCATCATCGATGACATCAATTACCAGGGAATTTCCTTTATGATAAGCGGCAAGCGTAACATTTCCTTCTTTGGGTTTACCCAGCATCTGACGCTCTTCTGCATCTTCAATACCATGATCGCAGGAATTTCTAATCATGTGAACCAGTGGATCATACAATGAATCTACAATATTTCTGTCAATTTCTGTCTCTTCTCCTTCCAGTACCAGATTGATATCTTTATGATTTTGGTTGGTATAATCTCTGACGACACGTTTCATTTTTTGCAAGGTATTGCCGATTGGAATCATTCTGAGAGCCATCGAGGCATTTTGCAGATCGCTGATTACTCTGCTCAGTTGTGATATTTTTTTAATAAATTCATGATCACTGATCTGTATGATATTTTTGTCTTCTCTGATCAGATTAAAGGAAATGACCAGTTCGCCGACGGTATCGATGAGATAGTCCAGCTTATCCGTTTTGATTCTGATACTGTCATCTGTTTTTTTGCTGACAGGGCTATCCTGTGAAGTATCAATGGATAATTCAGGCTGTGATTCCGGCTGAATTTCTGATCTTAATTCGGGTAGGGAGATTTTTTCAGGAATAATGTTTGTTTCTGGCTGGTTAACCAGATTTTTTAAAAGGATAATGAGGTTTTCGATTTCGTTGTCGTTGATTCTTTCGGTTCGGTCCTCTTCGCTTAAATTATAAACGATTCGCTTGATATGATCAATCGCAATTAAAATGACGGAAATCACATTCTTATTGATTCTTAGTTTACTGTTTCTGGCTAAATCGAGTATGTTTTCCGTTTCATGAGATATATGATTGAGTTTTTTAAGACCCATGAAACTGGATACCCCTTTGAGTGTGTGAAAAGGTCTAAAGATTTCATTGATAATTCTCAAATTATTGGGGAATTTTTCTAGCTCAATGATATTGCTTTCCAAACTGTCAATGTATTCTCTGGATTCATTTAAAAAGTCACCAAAAAGCTCACTATCCACCTGTTCCAGCTGAAGCTCCTGAGGCTCTTCAGGTTCTGGCTCCTGTACAACAGGCATATCATTGATTTTTTGAATAATTTCATGATGATTCGAGCCAGAGATCGTTTTCTCAATGAGATTTTGTAATAATTCAAAATTAAGGTAAATCTGTTTTACAAAGGCATCGAGATCTTCAATCGGTTCAATTTCCCGTAAAATCAGTGATTCTATCGCATCAATTAAAATCTTGATTATTTTATTCAAGGCCTCATTATTCAAAGCATTGACTTCAACTGAAAGGATTTCAAAATGCTTGAGTATGCCTGTTAAATCCTGATTATCTTTTTCATCCAGGTCAAACAAGTCCATCGAAATGGTGTTTACTAACGCTTCCGTTTTCTCATCTATGTTCATTTTGTCCCCAAACTGAGCCATTTTTCAAGTATCGCACTTTGCGATTTTTTTTCTCATGAATATTTATAACAGTTTTATGCTTATTTGTCAACAAAAAAAATTGGAAATTTAAAAAAAATAGGGGAGAGACTGTAGAGTAAGCTACCAGCTTGCTAAATAAGAGAGATATTGTAGAGTAAGCTACCAGCTTGCTAAATAAGGGAAAGACTGTAGAGTAAGCTACCAGC
>JAGOCT010000206.1 GCA_017998585.1 Candidatus Cloacimonadota bacterium
GAAATGCCTACTTTACCTGCATCATGTAGCATAGCTGCCATTCGAAGCAGATCTTTTTGAATTTTCCAATCTTTTGACTTAACTTTGTGTTGTTTTGCCCATGCTTCATAGAGCTCTGCAGAATAAGCACCTACCCGATTGACATGTGCGCCGGTTTCCATTGGATCTCTCAATTCTGCCATTTTAATCATTCTCATGATCAATGAACGGGTCATCTCAGCACGTTCCAGGGCAACAGCTGCAATGTTTGCAAAATGAACCAAATAGGGAATATCTGCTTCTTGAAATTCTATTGTTTGATTTTTCGAATTTTTTGCATTAATCAGTTGAAGTATGCCAATCACTTTATGTATGGGTGTTTTTAGAGGTATGGTCAACATAGACTGGGTTCTGTAACCTGTTTTTTTATCAATTTCCGGATAAAATCCATAGTCTTTATCTGCAGGAATGTGATACACGTCAGGAATATTCAGCACTTCTCCGCTCAATGCCACAAAACCAGAAATGGACGTTTTTTTGACAGGAATGCTAAATCTTTCAAAATGCATTTTCTTCGCATTCTGTTGCATCAAATCATTTTGAGTTATCATAAAATGCAATATTTCTTTATCACATATATAGAAAGAGCCTGCTTCAGCATTCACCAGAGCTCTTGCTTCACTCAGAATGCTTTCCATCAGACTCTCAGTATTTTTAATCTGAGTCAGCTGATTGCCTATACTGATAATTTCTTCAAGTAATTGCTTATTTTTTTTCATCTAACTACTCCATTAAATGAGTATAGCAGAACTTTTTTTTAAAAGCAAGATATTTTTGCCAAAATTTTTTAAATGCTTATTATATGATTAAGGAGTACTAGCAATGCAGGAATTTTCGATTCAGATCATCAAAGTAATTCAGTCAATACCCAAATCAAAAGTGTTAACATACAAAGCGGTAGCCGAAATGGCTGGCAATCGATACGGTAGCAGACAGGTAAGCCGAATACTTCATTCATGTTCAGAAAAATATCAGTTACCCTGGCATAGAGTCGTCAATTCAAAAGGCTCTATCTCATTATCTTATGGTGCAGGATATGAACTTCAGGAAGCGCTTTTAAAAGCAGAAGGGGTAAAAGTTGACTCAGAAGGAAAAATTGATTTAGAAACTTATCTCTGGAAAGCAGAATGATGAAAATTTGTGACTTTTATGGTCTTTTAAATTGTGGACAATCGGTTTTTTCTTGACAATCGAAGCCTTGTATTAATATTAACTTCAAAATGAAAATAGAGGTTTTTTTGAAGTATCTTCTAAAATATATCCCAGTCTTATTGATATTTATGAGCTTTTTCTCAGTTCTTTATGCTACTACTGAGTCTGTGCCTTATGAAATGATTAATTTCTTTCTGGATGAAAATGCTGATTATGACGATCATGTGCTAATTGTCGATAAAAGTTTACAAACTGCCTGGCTGTATCAAGTAACAAAAACGCCTTTTCAATTATCACTACTCAGCCAATATCCGGTTACAACCGGAAAAAATAGGGGAGATAAAGAAAAAAAAGGAGATCTCAAGACTCCTGAAGGATTTTACCTGATTGAAGGAGAAATTCCTAAAACTCGATTAACACCAATGTATGGGTCAGGCGCTTTTCCAATTAATTACCCAAACTCAATTGATCAGTATTTGAAGAAAAAAGGAAATGGAATATGGCTTCATGGCACAGATAAAGCATTAACTCCGTATGATACGGAAGGTTGTGTGCGTTTTGATAATCATGAGCTGGAAGCTTTATCAAAATATTTTAATTATACAAAAACCCCTGTGATTATCTGTGATGTGATTCATTGGGTCAGTGTAGAACAATTACAGAAAGAATCACTTATGTTGAAGAATATGATTGTTGAATGGAAAGAAGCATGGGAATCACAAGATTTAGCTTCCTATTTACAATTTTATCATACTGATTTTTATACTGAAAATCTGAAAATGAATTTTGAACGGTGGGCAAGATATAAAGAACGAATTAACGGGAAAAGAAGTCATATTCAAATCGAATTAAAACATCCAAAATTCTTCTATTCAAAAGATTATCTTCTAGTTGAGTTTAACCAGGCTTACAATTCAAGTACATATTCGGATGTAGGCAAAAAATCAATGCTATGGAAAAAAGAAGAAGACAATTGGCTGATTTTAAGAGAAGAATGGAATGGATATGCTATTCCCGTAAAATCCGAGTTAAAAATCGATTTTGAAAATCAATTGCCTGAAGCACTTGATGAATTACTCAAAAACTAATATTTTATAAGTACTGTCTGTCATTTATGATTAATGGCAGGTTCAATTTGGTTCTGTACCAGATAATATACTAAAGGAAAGAGGTTTTAGTGAGACAAACTTTCTTACTGTTGTTGATGTTAATTTATTTTAATCTGTCTTATTCAGAAACAGAAGTCTTCAAATATTTTGAAAATACTGATTATGAACTGAATGTTTATCATATAAAAGGAAAAGAACCTGGTAAAACATTAATGATAATTGGTGGTATTCAAGGTGACGAATCAGGTGGATATCTATCTGCGGATTTATATGTGGACACTATTTTAGAAAAGGGAAATCTGATTATTGTCCCCAGAGCAAATGTACCTACGATTATGCAAAATAAGAGACAAATCACAAAAGATATGAACAGACGTTTTGATGAACCAAAGACTCATATTTTTGAAGATCAGGTAGTCGAAATTCTTAAAGAGTTGATGCATAAAAGTGATATTCTATTAAATCTCCATGAAGGAGGCGGTTATTACCGTGAAACATACATTGATAAAATGCATAATCCTATGAAATTTGGGCAATGTATAATCGCTGATACAGACTCATTTTATGTTGAAAAAAAAGCACAAACGATCAAATTGGGAGATATTGCAAGAACAATTTGCTTAGCCGTTAATCCTAAAATATCAGATGAAAAATATCATTTTCGTTTTAATAATCATAATACCGTATCCTCCACAACAAAGCATCTGGAACAACGAAAAAGTGCGACATATTATGGTCTCACTCAGGCTGGAATCCCTTCTTTTGGCATAGAAGTATCAAAGCAGCTTCCTAGTCTGGAAATGAAAATCAGACATCATGCACTGATTCTTAATGCATTTTTACAGTATTTAGATATTGTTCCTGAATACCCTGGAATTTTTTTAGATAAGCCAGATTATGAGTTTGTGGTTTTCAACGTAAATGGAATAAATAAGATGGTTGAAAAAGGTCAGGCACTATACATCGATCAGCCTTCTGATATCAAAGTTTCTTTTATTAAAGGGAATTATCAGAGAGGATATTTACTGGATATTGATCGGTTTGGTACCAGTAATGATATGAATAAAACTTTTTTTGTAGATCAAAATTCTCAACTGATTATCAGAAAGGATAATGTCACAATAGATAATATTCCTATCTTACTAGAAAAGCAGCCTGAATCCTATAAAGGTCTAAAGTTGCTGGTAGATAACACCGAGTATCAGCTTTCAGTCAATGAAAACTTAGACATAGATCAAAATTCTCAGATTCAAATTATAGGAGCTCTGAATGATAATGATCTTTATGAGATAAACTTTTTGGGTTATGCTAATCCAAAAAACTCTGCAGATGACAAAGGATATCTTATTTCAATCAATGATAAGCTAATCAAGAAATTCTCTCCCGATAATGGTAAATCATGGTTGATAGAAGTACTCCAAAATAAAAGGAAGATTGCTTCTCATCGGCTTTTTGTCAAAGAGATGCCTACTGACAGTATTTCAAAAACGATCACTCAGGTAAAGCCTGATTTAAAACCATTTCAACTGCTTTTCACTCTGAATGGTAAAGATTACCAGATCAATGAAGGAGATACACTTGTCTGTCATAATGGAGATAAATTATCTTTAAACAAAGTCATCCCAGATAAAGATACAAAAGATAAACTGAACGCTAAAGATCAGCAAATGATAAAAATCAATCTGGCAGGCTTTATTGCTGACCCTAAAAAAGATGGGGATGATAAGGGTAAAACCTTTAGCATCGACACCACAAAATTTTTCAAAAAGTTCCAGTTAGAAGAGAATCTCTATGAGATTCAGATTAATCTGTATGAAAAAAGACTCTCGCTTTTTTACTTAAAGATTTCAGAACATGAATAGCAAAAGCTAATAAAGATGAACCCAGTTATACTCATTCACAACTCAATAATTCATTCTAAAACATTCAGTTTTTAACTTCCGACAGATGGAGAAATAATGAAACTACATTATCAGTCCCCTAAAGCTTAAAATAAGGAAACCCTATGAAAGTGAATGCTACTGAGAACGGTCGATTTGGTGAAGACCTTGCTGTGAAGTACCTTACAGAACAATCTTATCAGATTATTGAACGAAATTATCATATCTTTGG
>JAGOCT010000207.1 GCA_017998585.1 Candidatus Cloacimonadota bacterium
CCGCCGGCAATGCCAAAATCAGCTTCTCTTGCTTCTCCTGGACCATTCACTTCACAACCCATAACTGCAACTGTGATTTCTTTCTCTTCATAGGGTTTTAAGGCAATCTCAACTTGTTTTGCAAGGTTGATTAAATCAATCTGAGTTCGTCCGCAAGTAGGACATGAAACGATTTCAAGACCTTTTCTTAAACCAAGAGATTTAAGAATCTGTTTTGCTACATATATTTCTTTCACAGGGTCATCTGTTAAAGAAACTCTGATAGTGTCTCCAATTCCTTCTGCTAAAAGCGTTCCAATTCCTATAGAAGACTTAATGGTTCCGGTAAATTCAGTACCTGACTCAGTTACTCCCAAATGTAAGGGATATGAACATTTAGAACTGAGAAGTCTGTATGAATCAATTGTAAGCGGTACAGATGAGGCTTTGACAGAAATTTTAATTTCTTCATAATTTAGTTTTTCAAGGATAGATACATGTTCTAAAGCACTTTCTACAATTGCCTGGGCACAAACACCATACTTTTCAAGCTTATCTTTCTGTAATGAACCACTGTTTACGCCTATTCGAATTGGTATTCTGCGTTCTTTGGCATGATCAATCACCGCTTTAACATTGTTTTCTGAACCAATATTTCCCGGATTCAAGCGAAGAGCATCTACTCCTGATTTGATGGATTCAATGGCAAGCCGGTAATCAAAATGAATATCAGCGATAATGGGAATTGAAATTTGTTTTTTAATTTCAGAGATTGCCTGGGCTGCTTCCATGTTTGGAACTGCTACCCTGATAATCTGGCATCCGGCCTCTGTTAACTGATTTATCTGAGTAACAGTTTTTTCAATATCCTGAGTTAATGTATTGCACATGGATTGAATCGTAACAGGATGATTTCCTCCAATAGCAATACCGCCTACGTAAATTACTTTTTTGCTTATTCTTTCCATTATTCTTCCTTTATCAATATGTTAACGGGATATCTGTCAACTTATAATTTCTTACATTCTTGATCTGAGAGCACTGCGAGTCAGATTCAAAAACTCTGCGGTTTTAGATTTATTTCCGTTGAACTTAGCGAGTGTTTTCTGTACAATTTCTTTTTCAAGAGAATCGAGGTCAAAAGGTTCCTCAGGAATTATAATTTTTCCTGGCGTTAATACATTTTGTTCATCAATCGTGTAATACAAATCATTCTCCAGGAATTGTAAATGTTTCGCCTTTAGTTCAATATCATCATACAAAAGGACAACCCGTTCAATTGTATTTTGCAATTCTCTGATATTACCAGGCCATTCATAATTTTCAAGAAGTTTTCGTGCCTCATTACTGATGATTCTAAATTTTTTTTGTTTGGATTCAGCAAATTGATGTAAAAACATCTGAGAAAGAGGGTATATCTCTGCTTTTCTGTCTTTTAAAGGCGGAATAAATATTTTTGCTACGTTGAGTCTGTAATACAAATCTGCCCTGAATTTTCCGGCCTGTACCTGTTCGAGTAAAGTTCGATTGGTTGCGCAGACGAATCTGACATCTAATTTTATTTTTCTTGAACTGCCAACCCTGTATATCTCCTGTTGTTGAATGGCACGCAATAATTTTGGTTGCAAATCAAGGGGCATTTCGCCTATTTCATCAAGAAAGAGTGTCCCTTGTTGAGCCATTTCCATTTTACCAATATTTCCCCGTTTTTTTGCGCCTGTAAAAGCGCCTTCTTCATAACCAAAGAGTTCACTTTCAAACAGACTTGGTGATATGGCTGCGCAGTTGATGGTAACAAATGGGAGAGGAGAATCATTTTTTCCAAAATGGACTTTTCTGGCAATAATTTCTTTTCCTGTTCCTGTTTCTCCTTCTATCAAAACAGGTATTGATCGGTCTTCATGTAACTTATCGCAAACCGACATAATTGACAGCATTGTCTCTGAAAATATGCCAACATTACCAATACCTGTAACATTAGAATAAGCAGTTTGAAAATAGGATAATTTTTTTCTGATGTCTTCGGTGGCATTGTCCAGGCTTTGAGTAAATTCATTCTTTAACTGATGATTTTCACTGAGCAGTGTCTGATGTTCTTCAATTTTATCAAGAATTGAAGCGAGTTCTTCAATATCTACGGGTTTTTGAAGGTAATCCCATGCACCGTTTCTAAGCGCCTGAACAGCTGAATTCACGTCCGCATATCCAGTCATAAGGATCATATCTGTATTTTTTCCTTCAGGCTCTTTTTTGATCATTTCAAGTAGTTTGTTACCATCCATGAGTGGCATTTTGATATCACTGATAATAACCTTAAAATGTTTATCTTTCCAGGCATTATAGGCTTCAACACCATTTGTATAATCAAAGACAGAATGACCTAATTGTTCGGTTATAAAGTCTTTAATGGCATTTCTGCTTAATTCTTCATCATCTACCAAAAGAATATCCATATCATCTCCAAATTGCTTCTATAAATAGAAAAATGCCGATTTTACACGGCATTTTCTGAAAAATTTATTGATGAAGACTATTCTTCTTCTTCGTCATCATCTTCTTCTTCGTCATCCATTGCTTCAAAATGAGCCTGGAATTCCTGAACAACTTTGTTAAATTCTTCTTCATCATTAATATTGATAATTTCAACACCATCTTCAAGTTCTTTATATCCGTAGATATAATATTCTTCCTGACCTTCAGGGAGTAAAGCCATATAGTCTTTACCATCGATTTTGAGTGTATCCATGACTAAACATTCAACTTCAGATCCATCTTCGAATTCTAAAGTAATGTAGAGATCATCGTTTTCTTCATGATTGTGATCTTCGCAACCACAAGAGCAATTTTTTTCATTGATGTCTGTCATTTTTGACTCCTTAATTTTATTAAGGATTTAATCCTTGATGTCTTTATAAATTTGAGGGAAAATTTAGCAAGCAAAATATTAAATTTCTTCGTTTTTGGGGATAATGGCAAGACTTTTAATAAATTCATCATATTCAGCATGAGGTGCAAGATAAACAATTAAATTGATAATCTCAACCATTTTGGGGAATTGCATGGTTAAAAAGTGTTTTTTTTCTTCTCCGTTTTCTGTAAAAAAAATATAAAAACCTTTTGCTTTGCCTTTATACAATTCCATTTTACTGATTCGTAACCATGGAATGGTGATTTTCTTTTTTGCCAGAAATGCCAGCTCAAGTTGTTGATCATTAATATGAACAGAATTTAGAGAAAACAAATTTCTGCTGAGAGAATCAAGTGCCAGAAAAGCAATCAGAAAGGGTACAATTTTCATAAAAGCAGAAGAATCTTCATTGAGCTTTGTAAAGATGACGAAGATCGAATAAAGAATCAGTAAAATACTCATAGAAAGAGCAAAATATCTTGAAAAACGGGGAAAAACAAATTTTTTGGGTAGTTGATACAAATCTTCGTAAGGGTTCATTTTTTAACCTCTTTTACTTAAATAGCGTGTTTTTAGTTCTTTGATACAAATATCAGGAGCTGAGTAATTCAGGTAATAAAAATCATGCCCATGAAAATCTGAACCGCCTGTTCTGATGAGATTATGTTCTAAGGCGATTTGTTCATAGAGTTTAATTTGACCTGAAGAATGGGATGCGTAATAGACTTCAATTCCTTCAATTCCCATATCGATAAAATCATACAGCACGCTATCATCTTCCAGACGACCAGGGTGAGCTACAACAGGTATTCCGCCTGCCTGTTTAATGATTTCAATTGCATTTGCCGTATCAATTCGGTATTTAGGGACATAGACCGGAGAATCATTATTCAGATAATCATCAAATACACTTTTTATTGTTTTACAAAATCCATTTTCGATCATTGCTCTGGCAATATGGGGACGACCCACATATTTATGCTGACCGGCATACTTTAGTACATCTTCCCAGTTCAGATCAATTCCTAATTGACGAAGGTTTTCAACCATTTGTTTGGCTCTACCGTAACGGCTGTCATATATTTTTTTTAACATTTCAACCAGATCAGGATTTTCAACGTCCACATAGTATGCTAATATGTGAACATCACTGGTTTGATAAATGGTACTGACTTCGACGCCTGGAATCAGATCCATTGGATATTTTGTTAAATGTTTTGTTGCTTCCTGATAACCAAGTGTACTGTCGTGATCAGTAATAGAAAGATAAGCATAATGATTTTCCCATGCAAATTTTAAAAGTTGTTCGGGACTTAATTTCCCGTCCGAAAAATTAGTATGTAAATGTAGATCTATTTTCATTCGTTTTCCTCTTCAAGTTTTCTGCATATTTCTTCTACTGCCCTGAAATTTACTTTACCGCTGGGTGCCATAGGAATATTTTCCAACACATGAAAGCGTTTTGGGATTGCCAG
>JAGOCT010000208.1 GCA_017998585.1 Candidatus Cloacimonadota bacterium
ATCTACCGCTTCAGCAATGTCTTCACCCATACCTAAAACGATAGGTAAAGCCAAAGCTCCGATTTTATAACCAAAGTTCACATAGTGTTCACCAGATTTAATTTCAGGGAATTCTTCTTTTACTGTATTGATTGCATAATCCATAATAGGTGCAGCAGAAGGAATAAAGGTCATAGTAAACACTTTAATCTTTCTTTCAAAACAATGTCTCAGAATTGCAACTTCCATTGGAAACAATTCTGGCATGGTTGATGCATCATGAGTAAAGACCATCAAGACAGCTTTATCTTTTTCGATTGCTTTTTCATGAGGACCTGGTGCATAAGAGTCGATCAGGCGATATAATTTTTCAGTTGGATCAGTCGTATAGGTCTTTGAATTGAATGGGAATATTAAAGGTAATATAATTGCTACAGCAACTACCAGGAATATCCAGCGGCGATCCAGTTTTTGTAAGCGTTCAAATAAATTCATTTACATACTCCTTTCTTATTCACCGCCACCAAGGTATGTTCTTTCAATACCAAGGAGGATTCTGAGTGAAGTTGCCACCATACCAAGACCAACGCCTAACGCAATACCACGTTTAGAAGCAAGGTTTGGCACGTTTAAGATCCACTGGGTAATATCATTGATGCCTTCACCAAACATACTGACACCAATTGGCACCTGTCCAAGCATCACGATAATCGCAGCTAATAAAAGAACAGTTGCTTCAGCTGAACGAGCACGGAATGCCTTGTAAGAAGCAGAAGCAATATAGAATGCCAATAATGAGAACATGGTTGCACCCATCGGCATTTGTACGTTTTTAAACAACCACATGTAAGGTGTACCTTCCTGAGTTCCCCACTGGAAACCAGCATAAGCTGTAAATATCATAGCAATAAGGGTTACAATAGAATACTGCCAGTTTGGCACTTTATGCTGAATACGTGCTGTATGAGTCATAGTAATACTCATAATACCTAAGATCACACCAAATGGTGACATTGCTTTCATCCATTCCATATACCAGTCATAAAAATCCTGTGAGATTTTATGAGGTACAAAGACATATCCTACGAAAAGAAAGCCAAGTATGATGACTATCGCAAGCGGTAATGTGCGTTTCATCTATCCTCCTATTTATTTGGAAATAATTTAATTATTGTTGTAATGTGGAAACTTGATAACAATGTGCCTAAAACCAGGAATAACAGAATAAAGAATTTTGCATAATCCTGAGCTTTAAGTGTACCAAGCATTAATGGCTGACGAGCCAGATAAGCGGAAGCCGCATATAACTCTTCACCAATCAGTGTATAGTCACAAGTGGTGATAAAGAATGGAATCTGAGTAACAGCGTCTGTACCTGCAATCTGAATTGCGCCAGTAGTATTACCGGTTTCTGTCATAATAAGTGATTCTGCATAGAACATACCCATATAGAAGTTGGTTGCAGTTTTTTCACGAATCATCACACCATTAACACCAGCTACATAAGCGAACTGCTGATCAGATACGAAGAAGATATTGTTTTTATCAAAGCTGTCTGGACGACCTGCTTCGTAATGTGCTTCACGAACAATTTCCTGAGCAATAGGAATCACGATATAGTCACGGCAAGGAACCAGAATACGTGTATCATATTCAGCTGCTTTCTTAGCAATACGACCAAGAATTGAAAGACCAGCAAGTGTTGCTACATCTCCAATACCAGAAAGACCAGGGCAGAATAAGATCGGACGACCCATTTCTGTCGCACGGCCAATCGCATTGTCAATTTCATCAATACCCGCAATTGGTCTGATATAAAGATCTTTACCTCTTCTTGCAAGATGAACAAAGATAAATACTAATAAACCAAAGAGTAAAGAAGCAATCAAAGTAGCTGATTTATCTGTATTAAACCAATTGGCAACTGGCAATACATATTCAAATTCTCCATCTTTCATATTCAGAGAATCTTCAACTACATAGCCTTTACCATTACTCATGATCATAAAGTAATTAAAGAGGCGTTTATCCACTTCACGAATTGAAGCGATTAACTTCATTCTTGCCTTTTCATCTGTAACAGCATTTACTTTTTTTAGTATTTCACTGTTTTCTAATGCAGCCAGATCGTTTTTGAATTTAGTCAGATAACCTGCATAATAATCTTTCTGAGCAGGATCAGTTGCATTATTCACTAATGAATCAATTTCAGCAATCTGTTTTTTCAATTTATCTGCCTGCTTATTCATTTCAGACACATAGATAGAAGTATTAATAGTTGATTTACCGGCTTTATCCCAGGCAACATCAATATTGGTATCAACTAAAAATACGTTGTTTTTAAGATCAAATTTAGATACACCTTTAAAAATTGAGGATTCATAAGCGACTTTATCATCAGCTTCTCTTTCAATTCCGGAGACTCTTTTAGTCACACGGAAAAGTTCTGTTGACTGAGGTGCTTTCATTAAAGTAAATGAATAATCTTCAAGAACACGATTTGCTACACTTACTTTACCAGGTCGAAGGGTTAAGATAATTGGGTCATAAGTCAGCTTTTGTTCAAGAACATATTCTTTATCAAGTTGTCCGTTGTACTTAAAGTACATTTTTACAATCAGTTCTTTCTGTTCTTCAAGAGATTTGCTAAGACTGATTTTGAAAATCTTATCCTGATAGAATTCATTCACACTCTTAATCAGCTGATTATTGTTGTCATAAACATCAAAGTATATCTGATTTACTTTGTAGTTTTTATTGGTAACAAAATCATAACTCAACTGAATTTTATTTTTATTGATAATCTGGACTGAGTTGATATAAGCAACTGGTTTTCCCCATGACATGGTGTTATAATCACCTTTGTCATTGGTTTTATCACTGATTTCTAAACGAGGAATTGCAGGTAAGTCATTTTTAGAAATAATTGTTGCCATGATAGGGTCAGATTTTGTTTCAATGTTTGAATAATCGTTAAAAGAAAGGATAAATTTACATTTATCAACAGGTATCTTATTAAAATCAAAAAGGATCTGACCTGTTTTTGCTACAACCTGGTTATTAACCAGTTTGATAACAGCATAATCAGGTGCAGTGTAAGGCTGAGGAGTTTTAGTTTCATAGATTTTTACGCCAGGTGCAGGCATACCATCAACCATTGCATAGATTTTGTAAGAGTTTAAATCATCATAAAATAATGGATGATTCCATTCAAAGCTGATGGTTCCAGTTTCCTGTACATAGGTAGCATATACATCAACAGGTTTTGAAGGTTCATTGTCAACTGGTTGTCCAGAAACAATTTTGTCAGCTGGCCAGAAATTACGTTTTTCATCCACTGCAATTACAGAATAGTAATATTTGTTACCAGGAATGAGTTTTTTTACTAAAGTAATCTGATTTGACTTCAAGCCAGCATAAACCTGCTTTTCATCTTTTTCAGTTAATTCGACTTTAGTCGTTTTATAATAAAATTCATCTTTTGGAATGACACCTAAAATAGTATAATGAGAAAGCATTGGTCCCACTATACTCATATCTTTAGGTATTTTTTGATAGAAAGGGCTCTTTGCACTTACATGTTTTTCTTTTTTCAGCTTCCCTGGGGAACGTAAGTCCAGAAATTCATTGTAATCTTTGTCGTAATAGCTCATAGTTGAAGAACTTACGCCTGTTTTCGCATTAACAGGTATTTCACCTATGAAAAACAAAGTGTCTTTAGTAATACCACGATAAACGCGGTAACTAATAATACGACTTTCTTTCGGTAAAGGTTGCCATTGAATTTGTAAACCGCTGCCGTCATCGTATGGTATATCAAGTACTTTTAAGCCGGTTACTGTCATAGATGCAGCATGCAGGCTATTGTCTGATATGCCAATTGATAGCATCAGTGCAACGATGAAACCGATAGTCAACAGTTTCATATACTTCATATTCACTCTCCTTCTTTTTTATTTTTTCTTAAAAATTTTGTTTTATTCTTTGGTACAATTCTCTTGCACCTGGGAAATCCTCATCAAAGAGAAATATTTTATCCAACTGAACCAAAGCCTGAGCGTATTTTTTCTGTTCATAATATATGCCGGATAAAGTAAAGAGTATATCCAGTTTTGCCGGATGATATTCCAGATAAGTGGTCAAGGCATTTTCTGCAGATTCAAAGTTCTTTGTATGCCAAGCACATTTTACAAGACCATTTAAACCTTCCATATCCTCATCATTAATTTTTAATACTGCTTTGAAATATTGCTCTGCTGTTATAAAATCATAAGAGAATTGTTTAAGAACACCTAAGCCTAACAGTGCATATCGATTTTCCGGGTCATCCTGCAAAATACTTTGATAATCTTTTTCTGATTCTGCCATATTATTG
>JAGOCT010000209.1 GCA_017998585.1 Candidatus Cloacimonadota bacterium
TAAAAATTCAAAATATTTTTAGAGGAGACTGTCCAAAGACTGTTTTCTTTTAAGATATTATGGTTTTTTTGTTGTTACATTATCATCCAGAGACCTTAGAAAATAGATTTTAAAAATGATATAGTGATTCATGTCTCTTCTATTCTTTCCTTATTCCTTCCTTATCCTTTCCTTATCCTTTCCCTTTTCTTACTTGGAGAATTAAGCAAAAAACCTGAACATCAGCAGGGAGTATGGAAGGAAAATTTTTAAAATTTGTAACTTATTGATTTTCAGATAATTGGATAGCTTGAATATGATGAATTATGCTAAATTTAATATTTTCTCTTGACAAAAAAACTCATTCTTATAAATATGAACATAATTGATAGCGTGACATGGCGGGATAGCTCAGTCGGTAGAGCAGAGGCCTGAAAAGCCTTGTGTCCCCAGTTCAAGTCTGGGTCCTGCCACCATATATTCAGCACCTGTGAAAGGTGCTTTTTTTTTATCAAAAATGATTGACAAAGCTTCCGAAAAAGGATATATTATAATTATATCGGAGGTTTTTTATGCAGAGTATAAATGAATACATGATACTCATTGTTGATGATCAGATCATCAATATTAAATTGTTGAGTGCTATACTGGAAAAGGATCATTATCGGACTGAATATGCCATAAATGGAAGAGATGCACTCGATAAAGCAAAATCTCTTAATCCCTGTCTCATCCTTTTAGATATTGAAATGCCTGATATGAGTGGTTTTGATGTTTGTCGGCTTCTTCAGGAAGATCCGGAAACCAACGATATACCGGTCATATTCTTAACTTCAAAATCGAATCAGGAAGATATTATAAAAGGCTTTGAATACGGAGGGGTTGATTACATCACTCGCCCTTTTAACAAAAATGAGGTTAAAGCACGTATTAAAACCCATCTTGAATTAAAAAAATCAAAAGAATATATCAAAGATAGTGTTAAAGAACTCCAGCAATTAAATGCAGAAAAAGACAAACTGTTTTCTATTATTTCTCATGATATCAGAAGTGTGTTTTCCAGTATGCATGGTTTTATTGATATTTTGTATCATCAATGTGATTTTAAAGATACAGAACATTTACAATACTTAGTTTCTAAAGCTTTTGACAGCAGTAATCGCTTGAATAACCTTTTAAATGATCTCCTGCAATGGTCTAGATTTCAAATGAAAAATTATCAGATGGAGAAGAAAACGTTTATTTTTATTGATTTACTGAATGATGTGATTAATACTTATTATGATCATCTCGATAACAAGGGTCTAAAAATTCAGATTGATATTGCTGAAGACTTGTCTTTGTATGCTGACTTCAATATGATTAAGACACTTATGCGCAATTTAATCAGTAATGCAATTAAATTTTCATTTAGAAATGGTATTATCTCGATAACTGCTGAAAAAAAGGAAACTGAATATGTGATTTCTGTGCAGGATTACGGAGCAGGAATTCCACCAGAAAAACAAAAAAATCTCTTCAAACTTGACAAGGTTTATTCCACAAAAGGTACCGAAAAAGAAATTGGTACAGGCTTAGGTCTCATTCTATGTAAAGAGCTGGTTTCTAAACATGATGGGAAAATTGCTTTTGAAAGTGAAGTGAATAAAGGTACCCGATTCTATTTCTCAATACCGTTTGAAACTCAATAAAATCTCTTATGCACCACGAAAGTCACGAAATACACGAAAAGAGGTAATGCTATGAATGATCAAATTCAAAAGATTCTTAATATACTTTCGTGTTTTTTCGAGTATTTAGTGGTTCGAACAATATAAAAAAGAGGATAAATGAAAAAGCATTTAGACCATAACGAAAAAGACCTAATCGTAGTAGGAATTGGTGCATCTGCAGGAGGTCTTGAGGCATTGCAGGATTTCTTTAAAAATACACCGGAAAATACTGATTTGTCATTTGTGGTAATTCAGCATCTTTCACCGGATTACAAGAGCCTGATGAATGAGTTACTTGCCAGATGTACTAATATCCCGATTCATTTAGCCAGCGATGGTTTAAAAATTCAAAAAAACAATATTTATCTGATACCTCCCAGAAAGAACATCAGATTGTTTCACAATAAATTATACCTTGAAGATCAAAATTTTAAAAAAGGCCTGAATCTGCCTGTTGATATTTTTTTTCATTCTTTAGCCCAGGAAAAAGGCAAACATGCTATTGGAATTATACTTTCTGGCACAGGTAGTGATGGCACACTTGGAACTAAAGCGATAAAAGAGGCTGGTGGAATGATAATGGTGCAGGATGAGAATTCTGCAAAATTTGATGGTATGCCAAAAAACTCTATTGCGACAGGTTTAGTCGATTATATCATCAGTCCGGATAAAATGCCTGAGGCTCTGATTAATTTTGTTAAACATCCCTTGATTAAGAAGAATGAACTTCAGGAAAGCTTAAAGAGTGAGAATATAGATACGCTGAGCAAGATTGTTATTTTGATTAGAGAATATAGTGGCATAGACTTTTCTTATTACAAAGAAAACACAATTCTCAGAAGGCTTGAAAGAAGAATTAGTATCAACAGGTTTGATACCATTGAAGAGTATCTTAAATTTCTAACAGAATCCAGTAAAGAAAAAGAAATCCTTAACAGGGAGCTGTTGATTGGGGTAACTCGGTTTTTCAGAGACTATGAAGCTTTTGAAAGTATTAAGCGAAATGTAATTCCAGATTTAGCTTTAAAAAAACATCTGAGAATATGGTCAGCTGGTTGTTCAACCGGTGAAGAAGTCTATTCTCTGGCAATTCTTTTAAACGAACATTTGGAAAAAAATCAAATCGATACAGAAGTAAAGATTTTTGCAACAGATGTTGACCGTAATTCTGTAGAATTTGCCAGTAAAGGGGTTTATCCTGAAAGTGTTATGGCTGACGTTGATCCGGTATTGCTGGCAAAATATTTCATTCGATATGAAAATACCTATCAGATTGTAGATAAAATTAGAAAAATGATCGTCTTTGCCACTCATAATTTACTGAAGGACTCTCCATTTTCAAAAATAGATTTACTCATTTGTCGTAATTTGTTTATTTATTTAAAACCTGAAATACAGAAAAAAATACTCTCCGTGTTTTATTATAGTCTAAGTACTGAAGGCTATCTGTTTATGGGTAGCAGTGAGACTATTGGTGAACTGGCAGAGGCATTCAACTGTGTTGACACTAAGTGGAAGATATATCAGCAAAAGCATGGATTTAAGCCATCAATCCTGAAAGAACTGAGTTTTATCCCTCAAAAACTACCAGATACAGACAAACTGTATTTCCATCAATACAAACAAATTGAAGGTGTGAAGTTTGAAAAACTGTTTGATTCTCTTTTATCGAGGGTGCTACCTCCTTCAGTTATTTTAGACAGTCAGGAAAACATTATTCACAGCATTAATGATGTTTCCGCTTTTATAAAAATACAACCAGGCAGGTTTTCACAGAATATTAGTCATAATGTGAGTTCTGAAATAGCAATTTGTATCAGTACATTGATTCGAAAACTGAAAACAGCCTCTGAAGAAAAACAAAGTGAAGCGCAAATGGCTGTTAGACTCACAGAAAATAAAAATATCATGATTAAAATCATTTCTCTGAATATCAACAATAGCCTGTATTATCTCTTGTCTTTTGAGACTGAGTTAAATTCTAAGCAGATACATAATGAAGAGATTGTTGATATGCATTTTGATAATAACTATCAGCTAAAAATCGTCGATTTAGAAAAAGAATTGCAGTTTACACGAGAAAATCTTCAGGCAACAGTTGAAGAACTTGAGACTTCTAATGAAGAATTACAGTCCAGTAATGAAGAACTGATTGCTTCAAATGAAGAACTGCAAAGTACCAATGAGGAGCTGCAATCTGTCAATGAAGAACTCTATACTGTCAATTCTGAGTATCAGCAGAAAATAGAAGATCTTACCCGCTTGAATAACGACATGAATAATCTGATAAAGAACACAGAAGTCGGCGCTTTATATTTGGATAGAAACCTGTGTATCAGAAAAATAACACCGCTTGTCAGTAAAATAACAAATATTCTGCCGAGTGATATTGGTCGTCCTGTAACTCATCTTACGATTTTAAATCAGGAAAATACGCTGATTGAAGAAATTTTAAAGGTTGCTGACGATCTGCAACCTGTAGATAAAGAACTTGTCATTGATGAAAATATATGCTGGCTGATTAGAATCAGACCATATCGAACCGATTTTAATGCAGTTGAAGGGCTATTAGTTACATTTATTGAAATTTCAGGATTAAAACAGGAACATAAACGGGCAAATCTTGCGAATGACAGACTGTATAAAGCATTAAAAATTGGTA
>JAGOCT010000210.1 GCA_017998585.1 Candidatus Cloacimonadota bacterium
AGAGTGTTTTTACCTTCTTCTGAATCAATATGCATTACATCTGAATTTTTTTTTATATTGGGTAAACCCAATCCTGCACCAAGCCCCATTTCTCTGACTAAATCATCTGCAGTTGACCAGCCCGGTTCTAATGCTTTTTCAATGCTTTTAATTCCTGGTCCTGAATCATTGAATACGATATGAACACAGTTAAGATAAATATTGCATATTATTTTACCACCTAAAGAATGGGCAGTTATATTGATTTCTGCTTCGTAGGAGGCAATCGCAACCCTTCGTAATATCTCCGGATTGACACCTAAACGTTTTAACATTAGTTTTATTTCCGAAGACGCTTTTCCTGAATTAATAAAATCCTTATGTCCTACCTCATAGGATATTGACATTTCTGGTTCTGGTTTTTCTTGTAAAAAGGAATCATGTCTTGCCTGAATTGATTCAACGATATTCCAGTATTCAGCCATATTAAATTTTACAACTCCTTAAACCGGTATTATATAAAATGCCTGCCGATTTGTAGAGTGTAAATTTCGTAGTAATTAATGGTAAATCTCTTTCAATTGCCATTTCAATCAAATCTTCTGAAGGTTTTTTCCCTCTCACAAAAACAATGCCTAATAAATCAATCATGTCAGATAAGCGGATAACTTGCGGGTTGGTGAGTCCTGTTAACAGTAAAGTAGCTTCCTTAGTACACATCAGAATGTCACTAATCAAATCTGAACCAAAGGCACATGTAATTTCACGGTCTAAATGATCAGTTTCCGTAAGAAGTTCGCCTTCCAGTAGTTCAACGAGTTCTCTTAATTTCATATACTGCCCTCATTATAATATTTTTTTTGCTAATTTATAATAATTGTGATTAATAGTCAAGTTAAAAATGTATTTTTTCACAAATTTTTAAAAATAGTCTGTTGTATGGCTTTCAAAAACTCTAAATAATCAAAAAAATGAATCTTTTCTTGACAAGATTTCTTTCATTTCTTAAAATAGTACTATACTTAAAATTCAGGGGGTTGATTATGAAAAGCAAGACTGTTGATTTATACTATTTTTCTGGAACGGGAAATACTTATATTGTTACAAAACATATTGCTTCATTACTGGAAAAAAACAGTTACAAGGTCAATTTATACTGTCTTGAAAAGGCAAATCCTGCCTCTGTAAATCTAAATCACTCAATAGGTCTGGCGATGCCAACAGCTTATTTTTCAACTTATCCCTTTGTTTGGGATTTCATCAATCAATTACCTCGAACCAATGGTACAGATTTGTTTATGATAACTACAATGGCTGGTATGGTTGGTGCTTTAACAATGCAGGTTAAAAAAATAATCCAAAAAAAAGGTTATTATCCATTAGGCGCTGAAGCCTTTATCATGCCATCAAATTTAAGCAAGAACGCAAATGAAAGTGCTAAATTGGAAAATCTCAAACAAAAAGCAGAGATAAGGGCTGTACATTTTGTTGAAGGACTGATAAACCGAAATGCAAAATGGTCTTACAATATCTTTTCTGCTGTTCCTTTTGACTTAGTTTATAAACTGGCAAATCCTCCCAAGCGTTTTAGGAAATGGTATCCGGTTAATGTTGACACAAGTCGTTGTATACAATGCAATATATGCTATCAGGCTTGTCCGGCAGATAATATCAGAATGTATGAATTCCCAAGATTTGAAGATAATTGCCAAATGTGCATGCGTTGTTTTTCTTTTTGTCCGGTTCAGGCTATTTATTTCAAAAATACAAGTTATCTGCCCTACCATTCAGTGGAGATTGATGAAATAATGCAAACAGGCAAGTAGAATATAGATTAGTAACGTATGTCGTAAGACAAGCTACCAGCTTGTTTAGATAAATCTTTGATTTAATACGATAAGAAGAAGAAGGTAATATGGCTTTTTTAAAAAAGGTACAAGTTTTAGAATTAAAAATAGATGAATTTTTAAACTTAGTTAGTGAAAGTGGCATACTATTTTCTCAGGTTGTATCTCTTTATCTATCCAATCAGATCAGCTTGATGGAAGAAAAATGTGAACGGATTCGAACCCACGAAAGAACTGCTGATGAATACAGAAAAAATATCGAAGAACATTTGTATCGGCATACTCTGATTCCTGAGAACAGGGGAGATGTACTAGCAATTCTTGAGAATACAGATGACGTAATCAATCAAATCAAATCTTCTGCATTGGATTTATTGACTGAAAAACCAGAAATACCAGAATTTATAAATCAATATGTTACGATGTTGGCTCAATCGAATGCACATGCTGTTGAGGAAGTGATTAAGGCAGTCAGAGCTTTCTTTCACAATATCCATTCGGTTAATGATTATGCTCATAAAGTGTTCTTTTATGAAAAAGAAGTCGATGAACTTGGGGAAAAAATACGAAAAGAAATATTTGCTTCAAAGATAGAACTAGCCAGAAAATTACATTTGAAGCAAATTTTACTTGAAATGGAATTAGTATCTGATTATTGTCAGAATGTGTGTGACCGTTTGATTATTTATACAATAAAACGACAATTGTAATGGCTTTTATATTACTGATAAGCGGATTATTTTTAGGATGGTCCCTCGGGGCTAATGATGCTGGTAATATTTTTGGAGCAGCTGTTGAAACGCGGATGATTAAATTCAAAACAGCTGCATGGATAGCCAGTATTTTTGTGATATTAGGAGCTGTGATTCAAGGAGGGGGTACTTCACTTACTTTAAGCAGATTAGGAAGTGTCAATGCTCTGGCTGGTTCTTTTACCGTTGCATTAGCAGCTGGTCTTAGTCTGATATTAATGGTAAGGCTACGAATTCCAGTCTCAAGTTCACAAGCGGTTGTTGGTTCTATTATTGGCTGGAATATTTTTACCGGAGCTTTTACCGATATCAGTGTCTTGTTGAGTATTGTCTCTGCATGGATAATTACGCCTGTTTTATCAGCACTTTTTACACTACTAATTTATCATATTTTTAATTATTGTCTAAACAGGTATTCCATCCATATCATTCGATTAGATTTCTATACAAGAATTGGTTTGATCGTCATTGGGGCCTTTGGAGCATATAGTTTAGGAGCAAATAATATTGCTAATGTAATGGGTATGTTTATCGATTCATCTCCATTTACGGATATTTATATCAATAGATATTTTCAAATATCAGGTATCTCTCAGTTATTTTTTATTGGTGCGTTGGCAATTGCAGTTGGAATTTTTACATATTCCCAAAAAAATATGAGAACCGTAGGACATGATTTATTTAAATTATCTCCTTTAACAGGTTTAATTGTCGTTTTATCATCATCGATGGTATTGTTTATGTTTTCATCCAGATCATTTGCTAATTTAATGCATTTATTGCATTTACCAGCATTACCATTAGTCCCTGTATCCAGCTCTCAGGCAGTCATTGGGTCAATAGTTGGCTTAAGTCTTAGCAAGGGTATTCAGAATATGCAGTATAAGATTTTAGGCAGAATTTCGATAGGGTGGATTGTAAATCCTGTATTTGCAGGTGTAGTTTGTTTTATCAGCTTGTTTGTTGTCCAGAATGTTTTTGATCAGGTTGTGTTTAAACCTTCAATATATCGTTTTGACAAAGCAGTGATGATTAAACTGGATAAAGAAGGGATTGATATCAATAAATTGTCTATACTAAATGGACAGACTTATTACAGCTCAAATGAATTGAGAAAAAATCTAAGTCTGATAAAACTTGATAATTCTGAAAAACAAAAAATAGCGGACATATCTTTTATCTATCCAATTCGTATAGAGCATGATAAGATTATCAATAGATTAAATTCTGATTATTTTACCTCAGAACAACTTCATAATCTACACATGCTTCATAATCATTTGTTTTATCATAAATGGCAGTTAAATGAGTCTCTTGAAGAAATCTCTGAAACATGGGCATTTAAAGATAAACGAATCAGGAATGAATATCATAATAGGGAGTTACAAAAAAAATACTCCATTTTATATAAGAATTTTCAACTAAAAACTTATCATATTGAGTGATTTTTGTATGTTTTTTTAAATGTAATAAAATCAGACTTAAGAATGTTTGAAGTAATTCATCTCATATTCAAAAATGTTTCAATCTGTAGTTTTGATTATAGAATTTAAATCAATTTATTGGTGATGTTTTTAACCTTACAATTCTTATAAAAAAATATATATATAAATAAAAAGACTGATAAGGAAAGGATAAGGATAGAATAAGGAAACAATAGAGTAAAATCCAAAAAAAAACCTTAAAAATTGTAGTCATTTTTAAAATAATTTGTAAAAAAAAGAGGGCAAGTAATATCCTGCCCCCCTTTTTATATCGTTTAATTTACAAT
>JAGOCT010000211.1 GCA_017998585.1 Candidatus Cloacimonadota bacterium
TCCATAAAACTGATGGTTCCAGAATCAGCATAAATATGACCAGAAATAACATCTGCCAGTTCTCTTTGACCATTCCCGTCAACTCCAGCTATTCCTAAAATCTCGCCTTTACTGATTTTTAGATTAATGTTTTTCAGTCCTTCTTTACAGTGGGAATTATAATGAATATCTTTTAAATGAAGAGAGACTGATGAGTTTATTTGTTTTTCACGATACTGAAGATGGTTTATTTGTTTACCAACCATTAGCAAGGCCAGTTGATTTAACTCAGCCTCAGAACGGATAAGAGTTGCAACCTTCTGACCTTTTCTCAATACACTGATTCGGTCAGCTACCTGCATCACTTCGTTCATTTTGTGAGAGATAAACACGACTGTCTTACCTGTTTCGGCAATCTTTCTCAGTGTCAGCATCAGTTTATCTGATTCCTGAGCAGTTAAAACACTGGTAGGTTCATCGAGTATTAGAATGGATACATCTCTCAAGAGCATTTTTATAATCTCTATCTTCTGACGACTCCCCACGGGAAAATCTTCAACAGGCAGATTGGGATTAAAATGAAAATCAAATAAATCCATATAATAGGTTAATTCTTTATCAAACAGTTTGTTATTAACCCAAAATGGCATTTTGGAATGCCCTAAAAGCAAATTTTCATAAACACTCAGCTTTTCAATCAAAGAAAAGCGTTGGTGTACCATCCCGATACCTGCTTTTAAAGCATCTCCAGGGTTTTTAAACTGAACCTGCTGATTATTGATAAAGATTTGACCTTTATCCTGAGCATAAACACCTGTCAGAATATTCATCAAAGATGTCTTTCCTGCGCCATTTTCACCCAGTAAGGCATGAACTTCACCTGAAAAAAAATCTACACTCACATCATTTAAAATAAGATTTTGATAAAAAGATTTACTGATATTTCTCATTTTCACATTATTGATAGAACTCATCCGGTATCCTCTGCTTACAATAACTGCTGATTTAAAGAAAAACGAGCCACCGAAGTGACTCGTTCCTAAAATATATTATTTTTGAGATTTATCAACCACGTTCTCAACAAGCCAGTCAATTGACAATAAGGCTTCATCGGTCATGGTTTCACCTTCTTTAACTCTTAAAGCACCTGTATTATCTTTAATAGGCCCAGCAAACGGATGTAAAGTTCCAGCAACAATTTCCTGCTTTTTCTGTTCCACGTAAGTTTTAATATCTTCTGGTACAGAAGCATTGAATGGAGCCAGACCAATAAGATCTTTATCAAGTCCCCAGTAAATTTGCTCATTTGTCCATGTCTTATTATAAACCTGTTCAGCAATATATTTATAAACAACTGACCAATTCCATATTGGAGCTGTAATATGAGCTCTTGGAGCAAATTTTGACATATCATTATTGTAACCAACTGACAAAACACCACGTTTTTCAGCTGCTTGTTGAGCTGCAGCAGAGTCCATATTTTGCATAATCACATCCCATATCTATCAGGGAGTTTGCAGCATCACTTTCTTTACCTGGATCATACCAAGAGTTTGCCCAGATGACATATAGTTTTGCATTTGGATTGACTGAAGCAATACCTCTTGCATAACCATTAATATGGCGTTTAACTTCTGGAATTGGATGAGCTGCAACAATACCGACTTTATTACTCTTGGTTAATTTACCAACAGCAACTCCGGCAAGATAAGTTGCTTCATACATTTTACCAAAATAGGTTCCTACGTTATCTGCTGTTTTATAACCACTACAATGCATAAATTTTACATTAGGGTATTTTGCAGCCACTTCAATCGTAGGATCACTATAACCAAATGAAGTTGTAAAAATCAGGTTGTACCCTTCTTCAGCCAGTTGTGTAATCACACGGGTTGCTTCTGCGTTTTCTGGTACATTTTCAACAATCGTGGTTTTTTCAACGAAAGGTAATTGTTTCAATGCCTGATGACCTTGTTCGTGTGCATAAGTCCAGCCGGCATCGCCAATTGGTCCAATATACACAAAGCCAACTTTGAGTTTTTCCTGATCGGTCTGTTCAGCTTTTTTCCCGCAAGACAGGATTAAAAGCAATGAGAGGATGAGCAGGATGATGACAAAGCTTTTTCTCATTTTGCCTCCTTTGTTTTTATGCAGTAATTCTGCTTTTACTAAAACCTATATGTTTTTATTTGATTAGTCAATTATTTTTTTTGTTTTTTTTTAGCTGCTTCGATAAAAGCCTTAAAAACAGGCTGAGCTTTTTCTGGAGTTGACTTAAACTCAGGATGGAATTGAACCCCAATATAGAAAGGGTGTTCAGTTACTTCGACAATTTCAACCAACATATCATCCGGCGAAGTACCACTGATCAGCATTCCTTTTTCTTCCACAATCTGACGGTATTTATTGTTAAATTCGTAACGATGACGATGACGTTCGGAGATATTCTCTTCCTGATAAATCCGGAACGCTAAACTATCAGATTTTATCTTACAGGGATAAGCTCCCAGTCGCATTGTTCCACCTAAATCATTAATATATTTCTGATCAAGCATCAGGTCAATTACCGGATTTTTGCAATGATCTTCAAATTCTGAGCTATACGCATCACTAATACCACAAACATTTTTAGCAAACTCTATGACTGCGATCTGCATTCCCAAACATATGCCAAAGAATGGTATTTGATGGATTCGGGCATATCTGGCTATATCTATCTTGCCATTTATACCTCTGACACCAAATCCACCTGGTACTAAAATACCATTAACCTGACTCAGCAACCTGTCATATTCCTCCTCAGAATACTGGGTTTCAGAATCTATCCATTTTATTTCTAGTTTCACATTGTTCCATGCTGCTGCATGGTACAGAGATTCCACTACGCTTTTATAGGCATCTTTATGCTCCACATACTTGCCACATAAAGCGATACTGACTTCACCATCCTGAGGGTTTTTGGAGTTGTTAAGGAACTGATCCCAGACAGAGAAATCAACTGTTTTTTCTTCAATTCCAAAATGTTTGCAAATCACGCTCTGTACACCTGATTCATAATAAATCTTAGGAATTTCATACACTGAACATACATCAATGGCACTAAATACATTTTTATATTGAACATTGGTAAAAAGCGCTATTTTCTGTCTGATTTCTTCATCCAGATTTTGTTCACAACGACAGAGAATAATATCAGGTTGAATCCCGATCTCTCTTAATTTGTATGCACTGTGTTGAGTTGGTTTGGTTTTTACTTCTCCGGCTGATTTAATATAAGGGACATAAGACAGGAAAATAAACATTGAATTCTCATAACCAATTTCCAGTCGGTATTGTCTGACAGCTTCCAGAAACGGTAAACTTTCAATATCACCAATAGTTCCACCAATTTCTGTAATAACAATATCATTGTTTTCTGCTGCTTTTTTTATAAAGCGCTTTATCTCGTTGGTTACATGAGGAATCACCTGTACTGTTTTACCCAGATACTCCCCTTTACGTTCTTTTTGAATTACATTTTCATAAATTACACCAGAAGTTGTATTAGAATTTCGGTTAGTAGCTCTGCCAATAAAGCGTTCATAATGTCCTAAATCCAAATCCGTTTCAGCACCATCATCTGTAACAAACACTTCCCCATGCTGAAAAGGACTCATTGTACCAGGATCAACATTTAAATAGGGATCCAGTTTTTGCATCGCTACTTTATAACCCATTCTTTGCAGTAAAAAACCGATGGATGCCGATGCAATCCCCTTACCTAAAGAGGATAATACCCCTCCGACTACAAAAATATGTTTTGCCATTTATACCTCACTTAATATATCTTGATCATGTTCATACAACTTAGCCTTTGAATTAGCTAAACTGATTAATTTATTATTGATAACGAGCTTAATCGTACAATTTTTTAACACACACTCATCAAATAGAGAATAGCGTATTGGTTCTTGTAATGCAGAGTTCATACCAAGACACAAATAAGCTTCCTGGATTGGATTAAAGAGAAGGCTATGTAAGAAGTTGCTGTTATTCTGTCTATTTAAGAAGTCAACAGAAATCACTTTTCCCTTTTCAAAGATAATCTGAATATCTGTATAATATTGATTATCCAAATATACAGACTCCGCATAAAAAATTCCATCAAGCGTCAAATGGACAATCTGTTTTTCTATTTTACCAGTTGGAAGTATGATATAACAACGATTCAGAAAATCTCCATTATAAATCATTGAATTCTGTTGTAAAAATGTAAAAGCAAGATTTCTGTCTTCTGTTATCAAATTCCATTCGTTCGATTTTTTTAATTTTTCATCGACTAAAACAATGTGTTTCTTTAAAAAATAATATTCTATATTTATTGCGG
>JAGOCT010000212.1 GCA_017998585.1 Candidatus Cloacimonadota bacterium
AACTGATCCAATACTTTAAGCTGTAAAGCCGGATGTATATTACCTAAAAAAAGATAACGTGCCTCTTCATAAGAAGCCGGAATCTTTGGATCAAAATCGGCAAAGACATTCAAACGAGTGTCCAGAGTTTCAGCTTTATTCAGGTTATTATAGACACCTGACCAGTGAAATGTTTCTCCGTCAGCAAATTCTATACCGGTAGTATCTATCTGATTGTCCTGCAATAAGGTTAATATATCTTTAGAAAAATCGTTTCCTACAACTCCTACGATTCCAGAGCCTGTATATTTAGAAGCAGCTATTGCAGCATATACTGCAGATCCGCCCAGTGAATCCTTCACTTCTCCGGATGGGGATTTCACATCATCAAAAGCAATTGAACCGATTATCAGCAAATCTGTCTGACGACCATTGTCCACATTCTTTTCCATTAATTCCTCTCCTCTATCCCGGCATATTCTTCATTACCACCGGAAATAAACCATAATATGTTTTGTGCACTGTCTTTATTAAATGAAATAAAGAAGTGTATTAAAAGAGCGAACAGAAGGATCTTTATAATCAGACCCTTCCATCCGCTCAAACGACCTGAACGGTTACGTTCATAACGATATTCTATTTCTTCTTTCAGAAATCTTCTTTTCAAGTCTATCCTCTTTTATAACAGAGACTTAAGCCCTGATTCAAAACGTTCAACCCCTTTGATCAGGTTTTCCATGCTGTTCGCATAGGAAAAACGGATAATATCATTTAATCCAAAAGAATCACCGGCGACACAAGCAATATGATAATTCTCTAATAAATAAAGAGATATCTCTGTTGAAGTAGTAAATCCTTTTTTATTGTTTTTGATATAATAGGAAATATTAGGTACAGCATAGAATGCTCCATTTGGAACAGTACAGCTGACATTTTCAATCTTGTTTAAAGCATCTACAAGGAAGCTTTTTCTTTTTTCAAATTCAATTCTCATCTTTTCAATTGAGCCGTCATCTTCTGTCAGAGCCGTAACAGTTGCCTTCTGGGTAATGGAATTGACATTAGAACTGGCATGTTCCTGTACTCTGGCTGCTGCTTTAATTACTTCTACCGGACCAGCACAGTAACCCAGTCTCCAGCCAGTCATGGCATAAGCCTTGGAAACACCGTTAATGATTACGGTTAAAGCTTTTATCTCTTCAGAAATGCTGGCAATTGAGACATGTTTTCTGCCATCATAGACCAGTTTTTCATAAATTTCATCTGAAATGACCAGAATTTGATGTTTAACGCATACTTCTGCAATCGCACTTAATTCTTCTTTTGTGTAAACAGCGCCGGTTGGATTATTGGGAGAATTGAGGAAAATCGCCTTAATTTCTCCTTCTGTCTGGACACAATCTTCAATCTGTTGTGCTTTTATCTTAAAATTATTGCTCTCTTCTGTATCTACAAAGATACATTTTCCACCTGCAAGTTCTACTTGTGAAGGGTAAGAAACCCAGTATGGCGCAGGTACAAGCACTTTTTCGCCAGGATTGATGACAGCCATCAACGTATAAACGATAGACGCCTTAGCTCCTGGTGAAACCAGTATCTGATCAGCAGTATAAGACAATTGGTTATCTCTTTGAAATTTTTCACAGATCGCTTTTTTCAGTTCAGGAATCCCTGCATTAGCGGTATAACGGGTAAAATTCGCATCAATTGCTTTTTTTGCTGATGCTTTAATATAATCAGGGGTATTAAAGTCAGGCTCACCCACACCAAAATTTACGACATCAATACCACTTGCTGTCATTTCCTTTGCCTTGTTGGAAATCGTCAGTGTTGGAGAAGGCGGAATTGCCTTCGCACGATTAGATAAATTAATCGCCATTTTTGACCTCTTTATTTTTTATTTTTTGATAATTCTTCAAAATTACCGCCAAAATGCCTCAAACAGAGTTCATCAGACTTTCTTCTTTTTGAAACGAAATATCGTCTGATTTTAATACGCTATTTTGATTAGTTTCAAAAAATAACATATTTATTTTTGTGAAATGAGTAAGACTAAAGCGGTGGTATTGACAATATCTTCTACTGAACAGCCGCGTGACAGGTCACAAACAGGTGCTGCAAGACCCTGAATCACCGGACCAATTGCTTCTGCATTAGCAAAGCGCTGAACTAATTTGTAACCAATATTACCAGCCTGTAAATCAGGGAAGATTAAAGTATTTGCCTGACCGGCTACTTTTGAACCAGGTGCTTTGCTTGCGCCTACTTTTGGGACAATCGCTGCATCAAGCTGTAATTCACCGTCAAATTCAAATTCAACTTTTCTGTCTTCTAATATTTTATAGGTTTCTCTGACTTTATCCACTAATTCGTGATCAGCACTGCCTTTGGTTGAAAATGATAAAAGCGCTACTTTTGGTTCATCTCCCAACAAGGCACTGCGGGTGGTAGCTGTTGAAATCGCAATATCTGCCAACTGTTCAGCAGTTGGATTAGGCACAACGGCGCAGTCGCCAAAAAGAAAAACTCTGTCTTCACCCATAAAATTAGGCGTAACCATGATAAAGGAACTGGAAACGGTTTTTAATCCGGCTTTCACACCAATCACCTGTAAAGCAGCTCTGAGCACATCACCAGTTGTATTGGCAGCTCCGGCAACCATACCGTTTACAATTTTAAACTGAACCAGTAAAGCACCAAAGAAAAGTGGATTTAGAACAGTTTCATGCGCCTGTTCACGAGTCAAACCCTTAGATTTTCTTTTGTCATAGAAGAAATCAACTAATTCATTTAAGCGTGAATAGTCAGCAGGATTGATAATTTCAGCGCCTTCTAAGTTTACATTCCATTTTTCTGCATCGGCGTTAACGGTTTCAGGACAGCCAATTAATACGACTTTTGCCAGTCCTTCCTGAATGATCAGTTCACTTGCTTTCAACATTCTTTCATCGTGTGATTCAGGCAACACGATTGTGCCATTTAAAGCTTTCGCTTTATCTCTGAACATTTTGACGATATCCATTGTCATTCTCCTGATTTATCTTTATTATATACTATTTCACAAACTGATAGCTTACCTTACTACTCAGTAACAATCTTACTAATATCTGCAATCTGCAGGAAAAGCATACGAATCATTCTTAACAACGCATAGCGATTCTCTTTTATCTGTATATCTTCACAGTTAACGAGCACACAATCGAAGAAATGATCTATATGACTGTTAAATGGCAGTATCTCATTCAAAGCAAGATGATATGCTTTACTTTGTAATTTCTCAGTCAGACTTTTCTGAAGTATCACAAAATTCTCATAGAGTGCTTTTTCTGCATCTTCCTGTAACAAAGTTTCATTAAAAAGGCTGTTAGTCTTACTCTTTTCGATAATGTTAGAGACCCGCTTAAATCCTAAAACAAGCTTGATAAAGTCATCTTTTTGCTTCACTGCTTTCAGATCTGACAATCTGGTTTTTATATCTAAAAGACTGTTCCATTCGACATGATTCAAACTGTCTATCAGATCATATTCAAAGCCATTTTGCTCCATAAGCCAACGAACTCTCTGCTTGATAAAGTCTTTTACCACGTCCAGATTGTGGGTTTCTGCCTGTAATTTTTCTTTAAGCTGTGTGTAGGCAAAATCTATTAACTCATTGATATTAAAGTCCATCTGATACTTCTCAGCGATCTGGACAATGCCATTGGCAGCACGTCTTAAAGCAAAGGGATCATTTGAACCGGTAGGGATTAAATCCACACCGATAATACCGCAAACGGTATCGATTTTATCAGCAATCGCTACAATCGCACTTATGCTGTTTGCGGGTAACTGATCATTCTGTCCACGAGGCATATAATGCTCATAAATGGCCTGAGCAACGACTTCTTCTTCCTGAGAATGAAGGGCGTAATTCATACCAATATAACCTTGAAGTTTGGTAAATTCTTTTTCACCAAGCATTAAGGTTACCAAATCAGCTTTACATAAATGAGCTGCACGGACAATCTGTTTTCTGGATAATTCATCAACATTCAGTTGATCACATAAATAATTGCTAATCGCTTTAATGCGTTCTGTTTTCTCCAGCAATGTTCCCAATTTTGCCTGAAACACTACTGAATCCAATTTTTGCACATAGTATTCAAGTCTCTTTTTCAGGTCTTCATCATAATAAAACTCTGCGTCTTCCAATCTTGCACGAACAACCTTTTCATTACCAGTTCTGATAATATCAGAATGTTCAGGGTTACCGTTAGAAATAAAAACAAAGTAATTTGTTAATTGATTGTTTTCATCTAAAACAGCAAAATATTTCTGATTTTGTGTTAGTGTGGAAGTTATAATTTTTTCTGGCAAT
>JAGOCT010000213.1 GCA_017998585.1 Candidatus Cloacimonadota bacterium
GTTTGAAAGTAATATTAACTCCAAGGCCTGTATGCAGGCCTTTCCCTGATATAGTTACTTCCCTTAAAATGGTTTTTTGTCTTTCGATCATAGTTAAGTTATTAAAAAGCAGTGTTATTTGGTCATTAAATTTCTAATCTCTTTTTTCAAATGATTCACTTCGGCTGCCAGTTCGGGTAAATTTCTGAAAACAGCATATACCCTTCTGTATTTTGAAGCATCCATTCCCCATTCTCCCATCATTATCTTGCCGTCAGGAACGTTGTTTGAGGCACCTGTTTTGCCACCTATCGTAACTTTGTCTCCGATAGAAATATGTCCGGCTGCACCTGATTGTCCGCCGAAAACACAGTTTTTACCAATAGTTACAGAACCTGAAATGCCTGATTGTGCTGCCATTACGGTATTTTCACCAATAACAACATTATGGGCAATTTGAATAAGGTTATCAAGCTTTACACCTTTTCCAATAATAGTAGAACCCATTGTAGCACAATCGATGGTAGTGTTAGCTCCGATTTCAACGTCATCTTCAATAATGACATTTCCTATCTGGTTTAATTTTTTATATGTCCCGTCAGCCTGAGGGGCAAAACCAAATCCATCAGAACCTATTACAGCGCCTGCGTGAATAATACAGTTTTTACCGATCCTGGTTTCAGGATAAATTTTTGTTCCTGAAAATAAGACAGTGTTATCGTCGATCGTACATCCATCGCCTATCCAGGTATGAGGATAAATTCTGACATTAGAACCTATCTTTACATTTTCACCCAGATATACAAAAGCTCCAACGTAAATATTTTCTCCATATTGTGCAGAAGGAGAAATAAAACTTGGGTTTTCAATTCCTCTTTTTACGGGAATTGACTTAATATACAGGTCTAATAACTGAGATATAGCAACATAAGCATCATCCACTTTTATAAGGGTAGTATGAACTTCTTTTTCAGGAATGAAGCTTTTATTAACAAGAACGACTGAAGCGCCTGTATCATAAATGAAGTGTGTGTATTTAGGATTAGCCAGAAATGACAAGGAACCGGGTTTCCCTTCTTCGATTTTTGAAACAGTATTTACTTTTACTGCCGGATTTCCAATTACCTCGCCCTTCAGGTACGTGGCAATTTCTAATGCGGTAAATTCCATATTTTAAATATTTTGCTGCAAATAAACAAAAAAATCAGTTTATATCTAATTCCTTCGGATAACATATAAAATGTTTCTTCACGGTTTTGGTTAATGCATCCAGGTTGATATCAGATGCTTTTCTAAAATCGAGAATACTGCCATTGCCTGATAAAATCAGAATGTTTTCTGAACCTGACTCATAAGCACTGTTTGAGATCACATCGCTGAAAACAAAATAATCAACATCTTCTTCCCGGATAGAAAAATGTTTTATTGCTTTTAACTTTAATTGATCTGTTTTTTCATCAGAAAATTCATTTTCTGAGATTTTTATTTTGAATAACTTTCTGTTAATAATTGAATTTGATAAAAAAAAAAGGACCGGATCCGGGTAATTACACCAAACTTTAACAGAAGAAATTATGTCTGTATCGTCAAGCAGAACAAAATTCCTTATTAATTCATTTCTAATATTTTCATTATGGATATCTTCAGATGATGGTTCATTTTCCAGAAACCATTTAAGATGAGGAGGACAATACAAATCGTTTCCGCGGGCACAGATTTGTTTTGCTCTTTTAAGAATTTTAATAAGAAGATATTCAGCAGCTATAACTGTTTTATGAAGGTATACCTGCCAGTACATCAGTCGACGGGCAATAAGAAACTTTTCAATAGAATATATTGCTTTTTTTTCAACAACAAGTTTATCACCTTTAACATTAAGCATTTTAATAATTCTGTCGGAGCCAATATTACCTTCAACAACACCGCTATAAAAGCTGTCTCGTCTCAGGTAATCGAGGCGGTCGACATCCAACTGACTTGATACGAGCTGGTGAAGAAATTTCTTATGGTATTCGTTTTTAAAAATCGCAAGGGCAGTAGAAAGTTTATTATTGAATTCAAGATTCATTTGCTCCATCATTATTAACGAAAAGGTTTCGTGGTCGAATCCTGACACCAGGGAAAATTCAAGAGCATGAGAAAACGGGCCATGTCCGATATCATGAAGAAGGATTGCAATAATGGCGCCCTCAGCTTCCTCTTCAGATATTTCAATACCTTTCATCCTTAAAGCTTCAATAGCAGAATTCATCAGGTGCATTGCACCAAGAGTATGCTCAAAACGGGTATGGTTAGAACCCGGAAAAACAAGGGAAGAAAAACCAAGTTGTCTTATTCTTCTCAATCGCTGAATGAAAGGATGTTCAATAATGTCATAGACAAGATCGGACTGTATGCTTATAAATCCAAAAACAGGATCATTAATAATCTTTCGTTTGTTAATTTTCATTTCCAGATTAAAAAAAAGAAGAGCCTAAAATAATAATCACAAAGAAATAAAAATGTAGGATATAAAATTTATTCAAATAAAACATTTATAATATTTCGATATTTAAGTGTCTGATTTTGTTGAAATCATTATTATTTGTATTTTTGCAGCAATTCTGTAAGTTAAATTATAGGGGACCCGTGTCCCCTATTTTATTAACCTTAGTTTATGATCAAAAAAGAACAAGTAGAAAAATTGACTCTTGAGTCGTTGTCGGAAGAATATTTCATTGTCGGAATTTCAATAAGCAGCGGAAACAGCATCGATGTAGTTATTGATGGTGACAATGGAGTGAACATTCAGAAATGTGTTGATGTCAGCAGGCACATTGAACAAGGCCTCAACAGAGATGAAGAGGACTTTGAACTGAGTGTATATTCTGCAGGACTTGGACAACCTTATAAGGTTTACAGGCAATATCTTAAAAATCAAGGCAAGGAGGTAGAAGTTACAGTTAAAAATGAAAAGACCCAAAAAGGGATAATTAAGGATGTTGATGAAACCGGATTCAATCTTGAAGTTAAAACAAAAGAAAAGGTTGAAGGCAGCAATAAGAAAACTGAAGTAGTAAAAAATTACAGGATAGCTTTTGAAAGTAATCCTGATGTTAGAAATATAATTTCATTCAAATAAAAAAAAGAGTTTAAGATGGATAACGTCAATCTTATCGAAACGTTTACCGAATTTAAGGATCTGAAAAGCATTGACAGGGCAACAATGATGAGTGTCCTTGAGGATGTGTTCCGTAATTTACTTCAAAAGAGGTATGAGAGTGATGAAAATTTCGATATAATTATCAATATCGATAAGGGTGACTTTGAGATTTGGCACTACCGTACAGTAGTAACAGATGAAGAGTTTAAGGATCCTAATAAGGAAATTCCAATCACTGAAGCAAAGAAAATAGATCCTGATTACGAAGTCGGAGAAGAAGTTACCAATGAAGTTAAGCTTCTTGATTTTGGAAGAAGGGCTATATTGAACCTTCGCCAGAATCTGGCAAGCCGAATTCTTGAATTGGAAAAAGACAGCATTTACACAAAATACAAAGACAAAATCGGTGAAATAGTTACCGGAGAAGTATATCAGATTTGGAAAAAAGAAATTCTTGTTTTAGATGATGAAGGAAACGAACTTATTCTTCCTAAGACAGAACAAATTCCTACTGATTATTTCAGAAAAGGAGACAGTGTACGTGCAGTAGTTTATAAAGTAGAGCTTAGAAACAACAATCCTTTAATAATATTATCCAGGACTCAGCCTGCCTTCCTTGAAAGGCTTTTCGAACTTGAAGTTCCTGAAATATTCGACGGACTAATCACTATAAAGAAAATGGTTCGTGTACCCGGACAGAGGGCAAAGGTAGCCGTTGAATCATACGATGAACGTATTGACCCCGTTGGTGCATGTGTTGGAATGAAGGGTTCAAGAATACATGGAATAGTGCGTGAGCTGAGAAATGAAAATATTGATGTAATAAATTACACCACTAACGTTTCGCTTTACATACAAAGAGCATTAAATCCGGCAAAAATTACAAGTATAAAATATAATGACCAGACCAAGACAGCAGAGGTATATTTAAAACCAGAAGAAGTATCTCTTGCAATTGGAAAGGGAGGTTTAAACATCAAGCTGGCAAGTCAGCTTACGGGATATGAAATTGATGTATACCGTGAAATGGATGCTGATGATGAAGATGTGAATTTAGATGAATTCTCAGATGAAATTGAAGATTGGGTAATCGATGAACTCAAGGCAATAGGTTGTGATACAGCTAAGAATGTATTAAGCCTTTCACGTGAAGATTTAATCAAGCGTACAGACCTTGAAGAAGAGACTATCGATGAAGTATTAAAA
>JAGOCT010000214.1 GCA_017998585.1 Candidatus Cloacimonadota bacterium
AGTCGATAAAGAACCTCAGGCACTCTTACCTAAAATTAAACACAGTAATGATTTATTTCAACTGATGATGCCGGCTATTGCTCCGACTCATCCTAATTATCAATGGATTAAAGACGCATTTGAAATCCACAGAGATTTGAGAAAAATCATGATGGAAGATTATGAGACTGCCAGACTTACCCTCAATCAATACCGTGAAGCAATAAAAGTGGATGTCAGCTTTTTAGAAAAACTGTCCGCAGAACATAATCAGATTGCCAAACACCCTGTTTCTCTCAATGCGATCAAGTTGCGTGCAGAAAAACAACTTAACAATGCCCCTTCCCAAAAAAATGCCGAAGTCAGATATACCCTGACTATGCTGAATACGCTGATTGCCTATATGCCTGAACTGCAAAAAAATATTCAGGATATGATAGACGAGTATCAGAAGACCTTGAATCGATAAGAGAAAGCCTTGTTGTAAGGAGAGAATGTAACATAAGCTACCAGCTTGCGTTTAATGGGAAACGCAAGGCTTGCCCATCCAGGACTCTTACTCTTCGCTTCTCCCGAGAGTATGATTTTCTACGACCAGGATGGTCGTTCTACAACATGTCAAAGGGTTTTGTAGGGATGAGCGAAGCTTATGAGACCCCAGAATGGGGTGTCTTATCAGCGCCGTTCATCCGATATTGTATCATCTTCCAGCGTGATGAACAGGCTACAAACAAGATGCTTGTAGTACGGCAACTTACCTCCCCTCGACAGGAGGAGAATTGTGAACTATAATAAAAAGAGAAATTTATGTTAGAAGACAATCATCAAACATTGCTTAAACTTTGTGAAACACTCGATAAAAATACAGATGAGGTTCCTTTTCAGGATTTGGATTCAGCCAGAAAAATATTACATGCGTTTTTGAATCAGGCACTAACAGAGGAGTATCAGATATTCCCTTCGCTTCGTTCGCAACTGGTTTATTTTTCAGAAAGATATAGACTTTCTTCTTATTTGTATGAGCAGTTGAAACAGATACTTGATTTTTATGCCTTGCACCGAAGCCCTTCCAAAGAACAGTTTGCCATGATGTGTGTGGCTCTTTACAAGTTAACAGAGATATGCCATTTCTCACAGGATATCGACACCGCGTATGTTTTGACTAAGCTGATCAGGCAATTTGAAGAAAATGAAGTCAAGGCTCAGGATCGCAGTGAAGCAGCATTGTTAGATTTCAATGCTCAGATTATTTCATTGGAACAAGCTCAAACCCACTATCAGACCCCTTTATTGAAAATGAAAGCAAAAAGTGATATCGCCAGTGAAGAGATCCTTGTTTATCTCTGGGATGTATCCTCTAATAGTCAATTACCTTATGAAAAGCAGTTTCACCGTTTGGCAGATTTTTATTTTCAGGGCTGTACGGTTCGCTTTTTCAATATGCGCTATCATCCTGCTAAACAGGCTTATGTGCAGACTGAAGAGAGTTTTTTTGTTTTTATGCCTGATTTTCTGATGGATGCCAGTGCGATTGCTGAGTGTTTTAACCAATCTCTTTTACCGGAAGCATGGCTGTTAAAACTATTTGAGAATAACGAATTTTCCGAAGCCTTGTTAAAAGGACAAATTATCAATCAGATTCTGGATAATATGATCAACCGGCAGGAAGAGAGTCCAGAACAGACCATTAATTTGCTGCTACAGCAGAATGTATTAAAAGCACTATGTTTACAAGATTTCAATGTGCAAAAGATGACAGAGGATATACTTGATCGGCATTTACCCAATTTTAATCAGTTAATGTCTCATTTTTCAGAGAAAAAGATACTGACAGAGCCCTCTTTCATTTCACCTGAATATGGGATTCAGGGAAGGCTGGACGGGCTGATTGAAGAAGAAAATCAAGCCTTTCATAAAACGATATTTGAATTGAAATCAGGGAAAGCCCCTCAATATGGGACATGGAAAAATCATACAGCTCAGGTCATTTGTTATGACTTTTTGTTAAAATCTGTTTTTGGGAAAGCACGTGAAGGCTATAGTATGATATTTTACTCCTATGCAGAAAAAGACCCTTTACGAAATGTCATGATTTATCCTTCTGATAGACTAAAAGTGCTGATGTTACGGAACCAGATTGTCAGTTATGTATTTAAAATCGCAAGAGGTGAAACTGATTTTGTGAGCCTCCTGGAAAATAGCTCAGGGCGTTTTCCGAAATGGCATCAGGAGAAAATTGAGGCAATGCTTGCTGTTGTAAAAGCTTCAGACTCAATACAACAGACTTATTTTAAGACATTTACTGCTTGTATTATGAGAGAATTAATCAATAGCAAGATAGGAAATCATGAAGATATATATGATTATGGTTTTTCAGCCTTATGGTCTTTAGATTTAGGAATAAAAGAAAAATCGGGTAGCGTGTTCAGCCGCTTGCTTATTAAAGAAAAACAGCAAAGTGATTTAATCTTTGAAGTGAATCCGAAATATGTCTCACTCAATTTCAGAGAAGGAGATCCGGTTACTTTATATGGGATTTCAAAACAGGTTCAAAATCCATCTCAGACCTATCTCATTAAAGGGAGTTTTATAGAATACCGCAATCTGTATTTAAAAATAAAAATGAGAAATGAATGCCTGGATGAAGCCTATTTCAGGCAGTTTGACTACTTTATTCTGGAGAAGGACAATCTTGAAATTAGCCATTTTGCGCTGATGAATTCGATGTATGATTTTATGAAAGCATCTGAAAACCGAAAACAACTACTTTTAGGACTTCAAACGCCACAGAGTACCTGGAAGGATTCTGAAATAAGTGATAATACACATACTGACCGTGCTCAAAGAATCATCCATAAAGCGCTGGCAGCAAAAGATTACTTTATCATTCAGGGACCTCCGGGAACAGGCAAGACCTCAAAAGTGATTATGGGTATTGTTCAACAATTACTGCAAAAAGAGGATAAACCGATTGTAATACTGGCGTTTACCAACAAGGCAGTGGATGAAATCATCAGTCGTCTCAAACAAAACCAGACGGAATATATCAGACTCGGTAGTCGTCATAGCAACGATTCTAATCATATCAGTCATATTTTGGACATTGACAACAGAGAAAAAAGTCTCGCTTTACTAATGGCTGCTAAGGTATTTGTTTCAACTGTTTCCACTTTTCAGAATGAAGGGCATTTTCTGCTGCAATTAATCCCTGAAGGGACTCTGATTGTTGATGAGGCATCTCAATTGCTTGAACCACATCTGGCAGGTTTGTGTGTACGATTTAAAAAATGGATTCTGATCGGAGATCATTACCAGTTGCCGGCAGTCTCAAGTGACTCAGAAACAGAAGTGCCGATCCTTTTACAGGAAACGATAGGTTTAAAGCGTCTCAATGAGTCTTTATTTGAGCGAATGATCAGATTATGCCAGCAAAAGGGATGGAATCATGCCTGGGATATCCTCACAGAACACTACCGGATGCACGATGAAATTGCAGATTTGATCAACCATTATTATGATTATCAGTTAAAAAGCGGTTCATTGATACAGACATCAGGTCAATGTTTTGACAGTATGGTTTCAGAGAAATCAGATTTATTTATGAAACGAAGACTCTTTATTCCCTGTCGATCTTCTTTAAAAATGAAATTGAATGAGGGAGAGGCGGCATTGATTGTCAATATGATTTCAGAATATGAGAAGGCAGGCATTTTAGAAAGTTATACGATTGGCATTATTTGCTTTTGGAAAGCGCAATGTAATCTGATTCGTCAAAGACTCAGAGAAGCAGGGATTAACCGAGAAATAATGACCGATACAGTCGAAAGATATCAAGGCTCTGAACGGGATATCATTATCGTATCAACTGCCCTGAGTAAAACGTCAGATCTGGAGATTGTCAGTTTGCTGACACATAATCATAAGGTGGACAGAAAACTCAATGTAGCCGTATCAAGAGCGAAACGGCAGTTTATACTGCTGGGAGACCCTGATATCCTGAATCATTCCTCCCATTACCGGCATCTGCTGAGTAAACTGCATCGTATGAACGGTGAATTATAAGGACTTGAACCTGAGATATAGGAGTTAACTCGATGATAGACTTGAAGATCAATATATTTAGAAAAGGAAATTTCACTTTATTACTTTTTCTTACATTGTAGTACGGTAACGTACCTCCCTTCTACAGGGCGGAATTTACCCGTATAACAATCAGAAAGCGCTATTCTATTGGGTGGGTTGTTTCAGATAGTCAGTAAAGACAATGAGTCTGTCCACAAAGTGAAAGCTCTGTTTTAGTGTCGTACCGATAATCAGCCGATTGCCTTGAGTAACATGTTTTTCA
>JAGOCT010000215.1 GCA_017998585.1 Candidatus Cloacimonadota bacterium
GTCACAAATCATGTATTTTTTAGCACCTTTTGCTCAGATAATATTTAATCCGAAAGAATATGAAGAATTTGCTGCAATGATAGAAAAAGACGAATATATTCATCTCTTACTCAAACGTATTGATGAACTCGATATTGAGTATTTTGCTGAAGAAAGAAAACAGTCAAAACTCAAACGACAACGAAAATGGAAACGTGTAAAAGAAAATATAACAAAGATTTTTAAAAAAAATAAGAAAAATGGAGGAAAAGTATGAGCAGTGAACGACTAAATCGGATTATTGCAACCGACTGCGGAAGTACTACAACTAAAGCCATTTTAATAGAATATATTGAAGGCGAAGGTTATAGACAAACGATCCGTGGAGAAGCTCCTACTACTGTGGAGGCACCTCTTAATGACGTGACCCGCGGTGTGGTCAATGCTGTGCAAGAACTTGAAGAACTTGCAAGATTGAAATACAAGAATGAAAACATTACTTTCCTGTTTGACGGACCAAACGGCGAAAAAGAAATCCTTATTCCCCGTAATGGTGACAAAGGTGTGGATGCTTATGTATCAACCAGTTCTGCCGGTGGTGGTTTACAGATGATGGTTACCGGTGTGGTTGCTAACATGACCGGTGAATCTGCTGAACGTGCTGCGCTTGGTGCAGGTGCGATTGTAATGGACGTAGTAGCGTCTAATGACAAACGTCTCAATCACGAAAAGATCGAACGTATCCGTGAATTAAGACCTGATATGATTCTGATGGCAGGTGGTGTAGATGGCGGTACTATTAAGCACGTGGTGGAAATGGCTGAATTAGTTTCTGCAGCTGATCCAAAACCACGTCTTGGTTCATCATACAAATTGCCAATTATTTATGCTGGAAATAAAACTGCAACCGATGCAATTAAAGAAACACTGGCAGATAAAGTAGAATTAATCTTATGTGATAATATCCGTCCTACGCTGGAAAATGAAAACCTCGGACCTGCTCGTGACAAGATTCATGATTTATTCATGGAACACGTGATGCAACAAGCGCCTGGTTATCATAAACTGATGGAATGGACTCGTGGTCCGTTGAATGGAAAATTACAGAATATTCCAATCATGCCAACCCCTGCTGCTGTGGGTAACATTATGAAAACCATTGCTCAGGAAGAACAGATTGAAGTATTGGGTGTGGATATTGGTGGTGCTACCACTGACGTATTCTCTGTTTTTACAGATGAATATATTTTCAACAGAACCGTATCTGCCAATTTGGGTATGAGTTACAGTATTTCCAATGTATTGGCATCTGCAACGCTTCCAAACATTCTTCGTTGGGTTCCTTTTGATATTAATGAATCTGATCTTAGAAATATGATCAAGAATAAAATGATTCGTCCAACTACTATTCCTGCTCTGCTGGAAGAATTGGTATTGGAACAGGCGATCGCTAAGGAAGCTTTAAGACTGGCATTTATCCAACACAAGGAATTTGCCGTTTCTCTTAAGGGTATGCAACAAACCCGCGATATCTCTCAGGCATTTGAACAGACTACTTCTGGGGGAACCATAGTAAATATGATGACACTTGATCTGCTTGTTGGTAGTGGTGGCGTGCTTTCTCATGCGCCAAGAAGACATCAGACAGTGATGATGCTGATTGATGCTTTCCTGCCTGAAGGAATTACCCGTTTGGCTGTGGACTCTATCTTTATGATGCCTCACTTAGGCGTACTGGCGGAAATCAATCCGACTGCTGCTACCGAAGTGTTTAATAAAGACTGTATGATTATGTTAGGTTCATGTGTGGCTCCGGTTGGTAAAATAAAACCGGATGCGGTTGCTCTGAGTGCTGAAATTCATTTACCTGATGGTACTGTTTTCAAAGAAGACATCCGTTTTGGTGAAATGAGATTGTTACCTTGCGGTCTTGGTCAGAAAGCGAAAGCGATTCTAAAACCAGGTAAAGGTCTTGATCTGGGTGCAGGCAAAAACGAAACACGCGAAGTAGAATTACCTGGCGGTGTCGTTGGTATTGTTCTTGATACCCGTGGTAGAAGACCATTTGTTCTCCCATCTGATAATTCTCGCATCCCATTACTCAAAAAATGGATGAAAGAACTCAAAGCTTACCCTGAACATATTTTATCATAGGAGGAAAAAATGGCTCAAGCATATTCACCCGGATTAAGTGTAACTGATAGTATTGTTTTAAAGAAACAAAGAATATTGCCTTTAAAAGGCACCGTACTGGTTAAAAAAGGCGATAAGGTAAAAGCTGAAGACTTAGTAGCTGAAACCCATTTGCCTGGTAATGTTTTACCAATGAACCTGGCTAACAAATTAGGTGTCTCAGCCAATCTGGTGATGGAATACTTAAAAGTAAAACCGGGTCAGATTCTTAAAAAAGGAGACATCCTGGCTGAAAATAATGGTTTCTTTGGAACCGGTCTTTTCAAAACCAAAATTGTTTCTCCGATTGATGGCGAAGTGGAAAGTATTTCTCACCATACTGGTCAGATTCTTTTACGCGAACCCAGAATCCCTGTTCAGATTAAAGCCTTTATTGATGGTGTTGTTGTTGATGTGATTCCTGAAGAAGGGGTTGTCATCGAAAACAAATCTGCTTATATTCAGGGTATTTTTGGTATCAGCGGTGAAGTAACCGGTGAACTGAAAATACTGGTTAAAGATGGTAATGAAGAATTAACCGATACTATGATCGACGCTTCCTGCAAAGGAAAATGTATCGTGGGCGGCTCAATGGTTAGTTTAAAAGCCATAAAAAAAGCGATTGAAGTGGGTGTTAATGGTATTATCTGTGGCGGTATTGACGATCAGGATATTAAAGCACTTTTAGGTTATGATATTGGTGTAGCGATTACCGGTCATGAACACTTAGGTGTTTCCATTCTGATTACCGAAGGCTTTGGTAAAATCAAGATGGCTGACAAAACCTTTGCACTACTTAAACGCTTTGAAGGTAAAAAAACATCTATGCATGGTAAAACCCAGATCCGTGCCGGTGTGATTCGCCCTGAAGTGATTATCCCTATTGAATTCAAAGAAGAAGAACTGATTGCTCAGGAAGCTGAAATGCCAACTTTGGAACCAGGTACTATCATCCGTATTATTCGCCAACCAAACTTTGGTGAAATTGGTACAGTTACCAGACTGCCAGAAGAATTGCATACAGTAGAATCAGAGACAAAGGTTCGTATCCTTGAAGCTCAACTTGAAAACGGAAAGAAACTGATCTTACCTCGTGCAAATGTGGAAGTAATCGAAACCTGATCTCTATTTGATCAATAGATTTTAAAAAACGGCTGGTGCTAACCGGCCGTTTTTGCTTTCGGATGCGGATTGCTCTTATTAAGGCTGATCTGTTGATACAGGTCAGCCTTTTTCTATTAGTGACGAGAATTGCTAAACAGCGGAGCGGAGAGCGAGTTAAGAACTACTTATTCAGAAATTTATACATAACTCAAAACCAACGATGTAGATCTAAGGTAAAGTATGCAAGTATAATACTTTCATAACGATGGAGGATCTCATTCACATTCTCAGCTCACTCGTTTGAAGGTTTTTACAAGCAGTTTTCAAAAGCGTACTCCAAAAAATGCTGTACCGATAAGTCTATTTTCTTCCTTCATTCCTATTCAACACTTCTTCAACTCCTATTCTGTTTCTATTTCCCAGAATCGATTCGTAAGGCAATTTTAGAAAGAAAATGAGTGGTTTTATTGAGCTTTTCTACAGGATAGATATGAATATAATAAGAGAATATCTCGTAGAATATCTGTTTTATACTCAACTGAAACGAGAATATTCTAATATAAATGCTTGATCAGATTATTCAGTTTTTTAGATGAAACTACTTATGGAAAACGCAAGGAGAAAAGACATCCCCTTTCATTCACAATGAACTTATAAATGATACAAGAAAAACAAGAAAAAAAAGCATGTTCCTCAAAAACGATAATTGTGTTATAAAGTCATTGACAAAAAATAAAAGACAGTAAAAATGGAAGTTGAAGGAAGAATATTTTGGAGAAAGTAAACATAAAAGAGTCAATTGCGATCGTCAATATCGGTAATGAATTATTACTGGGAAGAACGATAAACACAAATTTAAGCTGGTTGGGAAATGAGCTTGCCAGTATGGGACTTGAAGTCTCAAAAGCACTGATTATCCCTGATGACAGTGATTCTATCAAAGAAGTACTGGAACAGCTGATACCTTCTTATTCTCTGATTATTTTTACTGGGGGTTTAGGACCAACTAAGGATGATATCAGTAAAAAGGTGATTGCAGAGTTC
>JAGOCT010000216.1 GCA_017998585.1 Candidatus Cloacimonadota bacterium
AACCTATACTGCTCAAGCCGATTTAAATTTTGTTTTGAATGCCGGACATGGAGAATTTCCGCGAATCGTAGCTTCTCCAGGTACATTTGAACAGGCTTTTCATCTGTCTGCTCAGCTTTTGGATCTGGCATGGTATTTTCAAACCCCAACAGTCTTGTTGACAGAGAAACATTTATCAGAATGCTCTGGTAATCAAATAATTGATTCTGATCAGTACATAGCGCTGGAAATGCCTGTTGTTTATGAGAAAGAATATAAACGTTATCAGTTGACGGATAATGGGATATCTCCATTAAAATGTCCTCCTTCACATGAGATGATTAAATGGAACAGTAATGAACATTATGAAAATGGTATCAGAACTGACGAAGCAGTTTCTGCTAAACAGATGATTGAAAAAAGATACCGTAAACAACAGACAATCAATGAATATGTACCAAAACATTATGAAATGCTTAAATGTTATGGGGAAGAGGGACCGGTGATCGTCTGTTATGGTTCAACGTTAATGAGTATGCTCGAAGCTTCGAAATATATTACTTACAAAATCAGAATTGTTCAGGTAATTTATCTGGAACCTTTTCCTGTTGATTTACTCGAAACTTATATTCAAGACGATTTTATAGTCGTTGAACAAAGTCTGTACGAACAGTTTACTCAACTGATTAAATACAAAACAGGCAGATCAGCAAAGCGGGTTATAAAGGGTTATGACGGTCGCCCATTTGATCCGGTGATACTTGCACGAGAAACAGAGGAGGCAATCAATGAATTCTTTACTCACTGATAAAAAAAACAGCTGGTGCCCTGGTTGTGGTAATTTTGGTATTTTAAATGCTATTCAAAAAACCATTCATACATTAATCGAAAAAGGCTTTGATCAAGATTCGCTGGTTATGACTTCTGGTATTGGTTGTCATGGCAAGATTTTTGATTATCTTAAATTATCTGGTTTTTATTCTCTGCATGGAAGAGCGATGTCAACTGCTCAGGGGATAAAGATCGGAAATCCGGATTTAACTGTGTTAATGTTTGGCGGGGATGGAGATTCGATGGGGGAGGGGCTGGAACATACCCTCTTTGCTGCTAAAAGAAATGAAAATATTACGATGATTCTTCATAATAATGGAGTCTATGGACTCACAACCGGCCAGTTTTCACCTTTAAGCAAAAAAGGATATAAGGGACCTTCTAGTCCTTTTGGTAATATTGAAGAGCCATTTAATCCCCTACCGCTGATAATTGAAGCAGGAGCAACATTTGTTGCCAGAAGCTACTCTGCCAAAATTGAACATGTAACTCAAATGCTGGTAAAAGGGATTGAGCACAAGGGTTTTTCATTTATTGAAATTTTACAACCCTGTGTAAGCTTTAACAATACTTATGAATTATTTAACGAGAGAGTTCAGCTCTTTGAAGAAGATCTGACACATGAACAAGCGATTTTAAAGGCAAAGAGTAAAGATCCTGTCTATATCGGAGTTTTTAGACAGTTTGATAAAGACGTGTTTAGCGAGGGAATAATCCCTGATCATTATAAACCAAATAATCCGGATAAACTGATGACCAGAAAAGATTTGATTCGTAATATGTTGTAAGATAATCATATATAGACTTTTATCAGAAAGGATGAATTATGTCAATTTCAACAAAAGGTGGAGATAAAGGGATGACCAGTCTTTGGTCGGGTGAAAGAGTGTGGAAAGATGATGCCCGTGTGGATGCCTATGGTACACTGGATGAGCTGGATGCTCATTTGGGCGAAGCAAAACACTATGTGAAAATTGAAAAGATACGAGAAATCATAGAAATCGTTCAGAATGAACTGATGAAAGTAATGGGTGAGTTGGCGGCTTTAAGTAAAGAATACTTAATCCCATTGACTCAGGCTGATGTGGACAGGCTCACTAACTATGTTCATGAGTTTGAATCGATTGTTCAGTTAAAGGGCTTTGTTATCCCTGGAAATACAATTCAGTCCGCAAAACTGGATGTTTGCCGAACTATAGCCCGAAGAGCAGAACGCAGAATAATCAGTCTGCAAAGACAAACTGAAGTGGATCCGCTTATTTTACAATATGTTAATCGTTTGTCTGATCTTTGTTTTATCATGGCCAGAGCTGAAGAAAAAGCAGAAGGAAAGATCAAATGTAAACAAGATAAACCCTGTCAGGATTCTTAAAACATAAAAACCCGGTTATCCGGGTTTTTATGTTTAATGACGATTATTATGAAATTTTTAATTCCATGTGGTTGACAGCTACCCCTTCAATAGCACTCAATTTTGAAGCAAGTTCTTCACAGGTATTACCATCACATCTGAGTTGTAATAAAATGACACCCATATTGGAACAACCTTCATAAGTTTCATGTAAACCCAATCTTGTTTGAATGGAACATCCATATTCAGTGAGAATTTTTTGAACTTCAAGTGCTTCTTCATTTCTTTTTTTAATGGTAATTGCCATTATTCTTGGGATCATGATAAACTCCTTATTATTTTTTTACAAAAATAGACTAAAAAAATGGCATTGTCAAGAAAAAAATAAGATTATTCTTGCCAAAATGATTCAATCAAAATATCTTGTCTTTAATGCTTAGGGAATGGCATCGGACCTGAAAGCATAAAATAATGTGTTACGTACTGAACGGAGAGGGTTTACCAATCCAGAAGGCGAACAGGTAAAATAGCATATTCTGTGTGATAAATATAAAACCTGCGCTTTCAGTACAGGTTTTTTTATTTGGAGGAATATGGAAACGCGAATCGCACTCATCGGTATCATTGTAGAAAATAAAGAATCATCTGAGAAAATCAATCAGGTTTTACACGAGTATTCTGAGTATATTGTTGGCAGAATGGGAATCCCCTATCATAAGAAACAAATCTCTGTGATTAGTGTGATTGTTGACGCCTCAAATGAGATAATCAGTGCAATGTCTGGTAAGCTGGGGATGATCCCCTTTGTCAATACCAAGACGGTTTATTCAAAAGTAACAAATCAAAATGAAAAATAAAGGATGGAGATTATGTACAACGCAAAATCTAAAAAGGCAGTTGAATTTATCGATCATCAGGAGATTCTGGATACGCTGGAATATGCCAAAGCTAATTCAAAAAACAAAGAACTGATTGATAGTATATTACTAAAAGCATCAGAATTTAAAGGGATTAGTCATCGTGAAGCAGCGGTTTTACTGGAATGTGAGCTGGAAGAAGAAAATGAGAGAATGAAATCTCTTGCAAAGGAAATCAAACAAAAGTTTTATGGAAATAGAATTGTTATGTTTGCGCCATTGTATTTATCCAATTACTGTATCAATGGTTGTGTATATTGCCCCTATCATTTAAAAAACAAGACGATTGCCAGAAAAAAATTATCTCAGGAAGATATTGCCAGAGAAGTGGTTGCATTGCAGGATATGGGTCATAAACGACTTGCGCTGGAAGCGGGTGAAGACCCGGTAAACAGCCCAATTGAATACATTCTTGACAGTATTAAAACCATTTACTCTATTAAACATAAAAATGGAGAAATCCGCCGTGTGAATGTCAATATTGCTGCAACTACAGTTGAAAATTATAAAAAACTCAAAGATGCCGGCATAGGCACCTATATTTTATTCCAGGAAACCTATCATCGTGAAAACTATGAACAGCTTCATCCGACCGGACCAAAACATAATTATGATTATCATGCCGAAGCGATGGATCGGGCTATGGAAGCCGGTATTGATGATGTGGGTATTGGCGTCTTGTTTGGATTGAATCTGTATCGTTACGATTTTGTAGGGATGCTCATGCACGCTGAACATCTGGAGGCGGTTTTTGGCGTAGGTCCTCATACAATCAGCGTTCCAAGAATCAGGCCGGCTGATGATATCGATATTGATGAATTTAAAAATTCTATTTCTGACGAGATCTTTGAAAAAATAGTGACTGTTCTAAGAATAGCCGTCCCTTATACAGGCATGATCATTTCAACACGTGAATCAATCGAATCCAGAGCAAAAGTGCTTGAACTGGGGATCAGTCAGATTAGTGGCGGTTCTTCAACCAGTGTGGGAGGCTATTCTGAACATGAATCAGAAGAAGAAGACTCAAGACAATTTGAAATCAGTGACAAACGAACGCTTGATCAGATCGTAAACTGGCTGCTTTCTTTGGGTTTTATACCCAGTTTCTGTACAGCATGTTACAGAGAAGGTCGTACTGGAGACCGCTTTATGAGTTTGGTAAAATCTGGTCAGATCGCTAATTGCTGTCAACCAAATGCGTTGATG
>JAGOCT010000217.1:0-2562 GCA_017998585.1 Candidatus Cloacimonadota bacterium
CTTGTACTTGACAAAAAATAGCGTTAAACGAATATAGCATCATTAATTATGGAGGAAGTCGAATGAAAACAACTCAGAATAGCAAATAGCCATTCCTGAAAATCATAAGACGCAGTATATATTTCTGAACTGCTTATAAGCAGGCGTATTATTATTTTTCGGGGTCCACTTACACAATAAAAGAAAATAATACGGAGGAAATATATGTTTACCATAAAAGCAGAAAAAATTAGTTACAAATATGACGACGCAATCGAACCGATTATCAATGAAATCAGCCTTGATATTGGGCAGAATGATAAAATTGCCCTGATTGGTCCGAATGGAAAAGGCAAAACCACCTTAATCAAATTGATTTTAAAACAGCTACACCCGACATCCGGAACAATCCATTATCCTAAACAACAGATAAATATCGCTTACATGGAACAGAATTTTGTTTTAGATGAAGAGGTAAGCGTTCAGGAAGCATGCCGTTCAACTGAAATTGAACAGATGGAAAGAGAATTAGGTTTATTGGAAAAACAACTGGAACATGACACATCCCCTTGTCTTATCGAACGGTACGGGCTTTTACAAACCCAATTCATAGAAGCAGACGGATATCATTATGCCAAAAAATGTGAAAAGATACTGGCTGGGCTTGGAATTGATGCATCAATGATAAACCGAAAGCTAAAATCACTTTCAGGCGGAGAGAAAACCCGTGTACAGCTGGCTAAGTTACTGGTGAATGAGCCTGATTTACTGATTCTCGATGAACCAACCAATCATCTGGATTATGAAATGATCCTATGGCTTGAAAATTATGTAAAAAATTACCCAAAAGGATTACTTTTTGTATCGCATGACCGTTCTTTTATAGATAACGTGGCAAATAAAGTGATTGTATTAGAACGCAAGGGCTATACAATATTAAAAAGTAATTATACTGAATATGTGAAAACAAAAGATGAAGAATTTAACGACCAGCTGAAAAAATACCATGAAAGACAAGATAAAATTACTCAATTGAAAGAAGCGGCAGCTGCCAGAAGAAAATGGGCATCGTCTTTTCAGAGAGAAACAGGCAAAGAAGGCAAATCCTATACGTTTGAGATGGTAACTAATCCGGCAAAACAGATGATGAGACAGGCAAAATCACTGGAAGCCAGAATCAGGGTCATGCAGGAATCTGATCCGATTGAAAAGCCATGGATTGAGAAAAAGAGAAAAATCAGTTTTATGGAAGATTCTCGGATTTCCGAAACGGTTTTTACGTTGAAAGACATTTGTAAGTCATTTAATGGAAAAATCATCTTTAACTCTTTGAATTTATTAGTATCAAAGCAGGAAAAGATTCATCTGAAAGGTTTGAATGGCAGCGGTAAATCAACCTTGTTAAAAATGCTGTTAGGTGAAATTCTGCCGGATAGCGGTGAAATTCTATATGGCAGTCATGTAAAAACAGTTTACTTTGATCAGGAACTTGGCAATTTAGACCAGAAATCAACTATCATTGACTTTCTGTTACAGTTTAACAATGATCATACCTTTGTCAGAACGATGATGGCTTGTCTAAAGATTGAAAGAGAGCAAGTGTACAGAGTTATTGGAACGATGTCCACCGGTGAACAGGTAAAAGTATCTCTGGCTTCATTGCTGGTTCAGAATGCCAATGTTTTACTATTAGACGAACCAACCAATCATCTGGATATTGAAGCCAGAATTGCTCTTGAAAATGCCCTGCAGGAATACCCGGGAACAATCATCTTTGTTTCTCATGACCGAACCTTTATTAAGAATCTGGCAACTCGGGTGATTGATTTAAACAACAGATAATTCTAAAATTCGGGGATATGATTGTTCACCATCTTACAAATATGTTGAACCGATAACTGATGTTTTTAACAATTGGCAAAAAAATCATGATCATGCACAATATGATGATATTGGTCAACATTAAGAACTTATCATTTTCCCTTATTTTCATGACATTTTTTAAAAACAGACAAAAGTGTTGACAAATTTATCTCCTTTATTATTCTAACTTTATGAATTGTAATAAAAATACTTATCATGATTATCAAAACAAGGTCAGACGTTTGACGTTTCAAAAAAAACTTGAAGAGTGATTTATTATAGGATCTATAATGAAGTTCATTGATTCAATGAAAAAAAACAAAAAGGAGATTTTGTGAAAAAGATAATTCTTTTTCTATTTGCATTACTTATTATCAATTGCATTTATGCAGAGCCAATAAGTGGGCAGATACTGGTAGGTGGGATACTCGCACATTATGAGACTTTACAGGAAGCGGTAAATGCTATTACAGAAAATGGCATTTCAGGAGACATTGAAATTTTAACTAATGATCAGATGACTTTCAATCAAGCACTTAATATCGCAGGGCTTAATCAGGAAGGAATCTTTAACATCACAATTAATGCAAAACCTCAAGGGTTAAACCGATCCACATTCGTAAATGATTCTGCAAATTCTTGGGAATCAAACTATATTTTTAAGATTGAAAACAGCAAAAACATTAAGATAACAGGAGCCAGATTTGAAGCAATTGCTTC
>JAGOCT010000217.1:2662-4272 GCA_017998585.1 Candidatus Cloacimonadota bacterium
GCATTTCCCAAGCACAAATACCAATAATATCAGCATTGATCCAATGTTTGTCAATAACAGTGAAGATCAGATTACGGAATCGCTTCGTATTGATAACAAAGGGATTTATGTTGAAGGCTTTGATCTTGATTTTAATGGTCAGACAAGAGATACAAACAATCCAGATATTGGTGCATTAGAATTTACAGGTAATCCTGCTTATACGCCAATGTCTGGTCAATACTGGGTAGGTGATGGACCTGGTTATCCCTTCTCAAGTTTGCAACAGGCATTGGATATGTTAATGATCAGAGGGGTTGATGGTCCCACATTGATTAAACTGGATCGTCTGGACGGAGATTTTACTGAACAGCTTGAGTTACTGACAGTTCCAGGAACAAGTTCACAGAATATTGTCAGATTTGAATCTTCTCAAAATCATTATATCGCCAATAGAATCATTGCAACAGGCACTCAGGAAAAGCCTTATCTCTTTAAAATTGGTAAAGTTAAACATATACAGTTCAAAGATATCGCTTTTAATAATGAGAGTAATGAATATGGTAATGCGTTTTATTTTGACTCCTATGCGACTCATATTTTGATTGAAAACTGTAGAATTACTCAAAGTGTAATTCAATCAACAGGATATAACAACAATAATATCTGTTTTACTGATAAATCAAAAATTGAAGATATCTCCATTTTAAACTCAATGTTTACGCATGGCACCAGTGGAATCGCTTTTCAGAACTCAGTCAGTTCAGATGTCATCATTACTGGTTGTGAATTTAACCTGCACAGTACATCTATTAATGCCTATACGGTGAAAAACCTGTTGATTTCAAATAATTCTATTAACTCTTTTACAAATACCGGAATTAATGCTTCTCATTGTTTAAATACAACTATTGAAAAAAACAGGATAATAGGGACAGGAAAAGGTATTGAGTTTGTTGCTGGTACTGCTCAAAGCTGGGAATCAGGCACTTACTATCCCAATTTGATTGCCAATAATATTATTAAAGGAAATAATGGGATGTCTGTTGGCGGGAATTATATTGATATTATTCATAACAGTATTGATGTAAAAGGCGCAAACAGCAGTGGATTTTATCAGTACAATCAGTCTCAGTATCTGAATTTCTTTGCCAATGCAGTAAGAGCTGAGAAGTTTGCTGTAGAAATTGCTCATCCGGTTGATTCTGAAAATTTCAGTATGAGTGGCAATGCCTATTTTGTTGATGGTGCTTATTTTGTAAAAGTTGGAAGCAGTTACTATTATACGATTAATGAATGGACTTATGCAGATTCAGGAATAAATGCTTTCTCAATAGAAGCCGATCCTTTGTTTACAGAAGAGGCCTATACAACATCACCACTAATGTATAGCAGAGGTGTTGGTTCTTCTCGAATAACAGATGATATTGATGGTAATATTCGTGATATGTTTGCTGATATTGGGGCTAATGAACATAGTCCTGGCATTCCACCTGCGTTTTATCAGGCTTTTGATAAAGTATTAAGCGTTGGTCCCGGGAAAGAATATGAAACTTTACAGTCTTGCTTTGATGATTTAAAACGCTTTGGATTTTTCAGATGGAACAATGAACAGAATCATCTCGATACGC